>CAZSOR010000014.1:9102-18188 GCA_964608395.1 uncultured Pirellulales bacterium | reverse complement strand
GAAGAACCACGCCCTTTGACCGCACAGTTGAAAGCAACGGATAACTCCATTAATGCCTGGGGAGCAACAGACTTCGATCTGACAACCGAGTGGGCCGAGTATCACTATGGCTCAGAAGTTCTGATCGATGATGTAAAACTTGAGATATTGTGTTCCGGCTCTGAAGCTCCCTTTTGGTTGGATTTTTTTCATGTCTATGAAGGAGACTATGTTCCAGGAATTGGTCCCACTCCACCAGTGAAGGCTTCTGAACCGAACCCGGCCGATGGCTCATTCCTCGATCAAACATGGGCGACTCTTGGCTGGACAGCGGGAAATTTAGCAGTCTCACACGATGTTTACATGGGTGATGATTTCGAAGACGTGAACGATGGCGCCGGTGATACGTTCCGAGGCAACCAGATTGATGACTTTTACGTCGCCGGTTTTCCCGGATATGCTTTTCCGGACGGTCTCGTGAACGGCACGACTTACTATTGGCGAATCGATGAGGTTAATGATGCGGATCCGAACAGTCCCTGGAAGGGTGACGTCTGGAGCTTTACTGTCACACCCAAGACTGCTTACATACCCAATCCGGCTGACGGAGCCGAATTTATTGATCTTGATGTAACGCTTAGCTGGACGGCAGGTTTCGGTGCAAAATTACACTATATAGTTTTTGGCGAAGATTTTGACGAAGTGAACAACGTTGTTGCGGGTGTTCCTAACGGCTTAGCGAATTACAATCCCGGACTTCTTAAACTGGCTAAGACCTACTACTGGCGTGTCGATGAGTTCGATGGCGCAGAAACGCATAAAGGCAAGATATGGAGCTTCACTACTGAAGGTGCCGTCAGCGGCCCGAATCCCGCCAGTGGTGCAGTAGGCGTAAAACCGTCAGTGACTCTGCGATGGGATGCGGGTGCCGTCGCCGATTCGCACGAGGTGTACTTCGGCTCGGACGCGGATACGGTCAAGAACGCCACAACAACCTCGCCCGAGTATAAAGGGCCAAAGGCCCTCGGTGAGGAGAGTTATGATCCCGGCAAGCTTACATTGAATACAACGTACTACTGGCGGATTGATGAGGTTAACGGCGTGAATCCCGATAGTCCCTGGGCCGGCAACGTTTGGAGTTTTACAACAAGTGACTTCTTTGTCATAAACGATTTCGAGGATTACGATGCGGGCGAGAATCAGATATGGTTTGCATGGCATGATGGGCTTGGCTATGGTACACCTGGGTCGGCGGATTACTTTGCCGGCAATGGAACAGGCGCTGCGGTTGGTGATGAAAATACCCTTTCTTATACCGAGGAAACTATCGTCCATGGAGGCAGCCAGTCAATGCCGATTGCATACGACAACAACAAGCAGGGCTACGCTTACTATTCGGAGGTGGAGCTAACATTGACAGATCAGCGAGACTGGACAGAGGAAGGTGTTGCGAATTTGTCGCTGTGGTTCAGAGGTAACCCGGCATCCGTCGGCAGCTTTGTCGAGGGCCCGGTTGGTACTTACACTATAACCGGCTCCGGAACAGATATCTGGGATCAGTTCGATGAGTTCCACTTCGCTTACAAAACTCTTGCAGGAGCCGGCTCGATTGTAGCAAAAGTCGAGAGCGTTGGTGATACGGACGACTGGGCCAAGGCCGGTGTGATGATTCGTGAGACTCTGGATGCGGACTCGAGACATGCGATGATGGTCGTTACCCCTGGTTCGGGCATTTCCTTCCAGCGACGCCTCGAGACGAGCGGTGTTAGTACCAACGATGATACTGTTGGTATCACCGCTCCATACTGGGTGAAGATAGAGCGCGGCTTAGCCGGCAATTTCTCGGCATACAGTTCAGCCAACGGTTCTTCATGGCAAAAGCTGGGTGTGTCAGAGTCCATTCAGATGGGTACAAACGTCTACATAGGCTTGGCAGTGACCGCTCACAATGCAGGAGCCACATGCGAAGGTGTATTCACAAACGTCACGACTACCGGCACGGTAGAGCAGCAGTGGGCAAATCAGGATATCGGCATCGTAAGCAACGATACTGAGCCGCTGTATGTGGCGTTGTCCAACAGTACCGGCACACCGGCGGTCGTGGTCCACGATAATCCGGCCGCAGCGAATATCGACACCTGGACCGAGTGGATTATCCCGCTCCAGGCTTTTGCCGATCTGGGCATCAATCTGACCAACGTCGACAGCATTGCGATTGGTCTTGGAAACCAGGGCAACATGGCAACGCCCGGCGGTTCGGGCAAGATGTATATTGACGATATCTGTCTGTATCGGCCGAGCGAAGCTGCTGAAGAGTAAAATTCGCTTTAGCGAAAATAACAGCACCAATTGAATGATTTCGGGGTCTATGCCAATCAGTTTGGTATAGGCCCCTTTTTTAATGGGTTGATAATTCGACGAATGTATATAGAAATATTCTTGCCGAGCATGGCCGGTTTGAATTAAGCTTGGGAAATGGTTATTAACATTCGGCCGAACTTTTCAATAGGAGCTTTTGATTATGTTGAATGAGACAATTTCACGTCGAGGATTTATCAAAAATTTCGCCATCGCAGGCGGAGCGCTTGCGATGGGCGCCAGTTCAGCCGGTATTGCCGGTCAAAACCGTAGCGGTAAGCTGCACTTAGCCTGCAACCAATATCCATGGACCGTATTCTACGCGCGGGACAACCGCGATTTCAACCAGGAACTGGATAAGGGACTAAGCGAAGTAGCCGCCAGCCAGTTCGATGGCTATGAGCCTCTGGCTAATAATCCGCAGGAGCTTGACCGGCTCGGGCCGCTGCTGAAAAAGCACGGCCTCGAAATTCGGTCGCTGTATGTCAACAGCATCCTTCACGAACGCGACAAGGCCCAGGCAAGCATCGAATCCGTGCTTGCGATTGCACACAAGGCCAAAGAACTCGGCACAAAAATCATCGTGACGAATCCCAGCCCGATTCGCTGGGGCGGCCCGGAAAATAAGGACGATGCCCAACTCAGAGTACAGGCCGCGGCGATTGAAAAATTAGGACGAGAGTTAAAAGAAATCGGACTGATGCTGGCGTATCATAATCATGACATCGAACTGCGAAACGCTGCGCGCGAATTTCACCACATGATGGCCGGAACCGACCCGGCGTACGTTACGCTGTGCCTCGACGCCCACTGGATTTACCGCGGAGCGGGAAACTCGGCGGTAGCACTGTTCGACGTACTGAAACTTTACGGCTCGAGAATCACCGAACTTCACCTTCGCCAGTCGAAGGACAACATCTGGACCGAAGCAATGTGCGACGGCGACATCGACTACGAAGCGGTGGCAAAGCATCTGCTGAAGATCAACGTCCGCCCGCACCTGGTGATGGAGCAGGCCGTAGAGGCCAACTCACCCAAAACAATGTCCACAATTGAAGCCTCCCGGAAAAGCTCTCAGTACGCCAGGCGTGTCTTCGCCGAGTTTGCGTAAAATCTGGCTTCATTGGGCATCGAGTTTACTAAGCATGGGCATTAGTTTTTGCTTTTTTGTGTGCGCGGTTGTGCAGGCTCACGTCGAGGACGGTTTTTAGAACGACCAGTACGACGAGCAGGGGGGCAGGAGAACCGATTGCCATCGTCAAAAAGCCGCCGGCCAGTATGGCAATGTGCATTACGACGACGCGACCGTAGGGGCTGCCCATCAGCTTTTCGGGCCTGGCGGTGGCGTACTCACCTTTGAGCAGATAATTCTGAACGAAGGAGACACCGTGACTGATAAACAACGCCAGCACGGCAAATCTTACCTGTGGAGGTACCACCGAATACATATACTTGACGACATTGAACAGCATCTGGACGAAGATCAGAAAGCACGGCCAATCCATTCGGCCCATGGGAGGGCCTTGCCCTCCGTCGTGGAACAGTGCCAGCACGAAAAAGCCGTGGACAGCCGTGAAGCCACCATAGTGAACGATAAAGAATGGAATTAGAAAGAGTTTGCCCAGGTGCGCGACTGGGTGGGCCACCCCAGCGAATACCATCTTTAGGACATTATAGAATCCGACGACAATGTTCTCCGCCCAGTACAGCAGAACAATATAAAAAGCATCCCAGCCGAGAAATAAAACACCCCACACCGGTATCGCATTCGCCGCTATGAGCGAGACAACCGGTATGTCAAGTAAGTCTTTTTTCGAGAGCTTCATGTGCCGGGCGTCCTGATTCTGTGACGGTGGGATCGGTCGCCGTTGGCATTTTAGCGTATTATTCGATTACGTGGATATTCTTGGCCCTGCAAATATCCTTTAGTTTTTTTGGCCAGATAGTAGCGCTGACTTCGCCGATATGGGCCTTCTTCAGGATTAGCATAAAGGTTCGTGACTGGCCGATACCGCCGCCGATGCTCAGCGGAATCTCGTTGTTAACAATAGCCTGATGGTACGGATACTCGAGCATATTGATCTGACCCGAAAGCTTCAATTGTTGCACGAGTGTCTCTGCGTTTATACGGATACCCATCGAGGTGAGTTCGTGCCGGCGTTTCGTTACAGGATTCCAGACGAGAATGTCGCCGTTCAGGCCGTGCATGGGCTGGCCGGCTTCGCTTGTAGTCTCGGTCACCCAGTCGTCGTAGTCGGCGGCACGCATTTCATGCGGATAGCCATCTTCGAGGGCCCAGCCAATGCCGATAATGAAGACAGCGGGGTATTCCTGCAGGATCGCCATCTCTCGCTGTTTACGCGGCAGGTCGGGAAATCGCTCCAGTATCTCTTCGGCGTGAATAAAGGTCAGCTCGTCGGGCATGTCGGGATATTTGTCGGTCTTCAATTGCGGGAAGATTTCCTGGACGTGTGTTTCGGCGCCTTTGAGGACCTTCCAGATTTTCCGTACCACCTCACGCAGCAGGTTCAGGTTGCGCTGCTCGGCACTGATAGCCAGCTCCCAGTCCCACTGGTCGACATACGCACTGTGGTCGTGATCGAGAAAATAGTCCTTCCGTATGGCACGCATATCGGTTAGCAGCCCCTCGCCAATCTGCATATCGAATTGCTTCAGTGCCATGCGTTTCCACTTGGTGGCGGCCTGGACAACCTGAGCGTCAACCGGGTTCTTGTCGCGATCGTTCGATACGTGGAACTGAATCGGTGTCCGGGAACCGTCGCGGTCTAGCATGTCGTTAACGCCGCTCTCGACGTCCACAATCAGCGGGACGGTCACGCGAATAAGGTTAAGTTCTTTGCAGAGGTTTTCTTCTATGTAGTCTTTGACGGCATAGGTGGCAAGCTGGGTCTCCTTTGGATTCAATAGAGAACTGTAATCCTGCGGCAGAATTTTCTCCAATTCATCGTAATCTCCAATCCCCGGCCCGGCCAAATCCGCTTTCTTTTCGTCTGTCACTGTATTTCTCCTAAATATTTTTCATGGATAAAGTTCAAAACTGTCACGTTTCGTCACTTTGGTGCTACAAATAATAATGGAGGCGGTGTTGGTTTTCAAGATTCTTTCACCAAATTAGTAGAAGTTATTTTAAATTAGTTGTTTTTCTAAACTATGTGAATTTGACCTGCCCGGTTTGGATCGGAGAAGAGGGATTGTAGCCAAGTTACCTGACAGCTTTAGCTATATCGGCATAAGTGCGATTAATGTCACAGGTTTAGTATAGCAGATACCGGCTGCTTAGAACGCTGCCAATATATTTCACAATCTATTGTATCACAGGTTACACTTCCATCCTTGAAACATTCGGCTGTATAGCTTTCATTATCAGAAGACAATCACTGCTTGCCATTAGCGGGAAGGTTGACAATCTGGTTGTTGCGAATTATCCGCAACTTGGATCCTTGTTTTATTCTGTGTTTTATTCTGTTGGTCAGTATTCGTGTTTGCCAGCTTAAATTATTCCAGCCCATTACCACATCATTAACACGTTCATAATATATGATGATATCCCCTGTTTGAAGTCCAATATCATCATGCTTATCAGATATGCTCTCGATTTCTAAGCCTAACAGTATCTGTTTTTCCGCTAAGACTGTTTCCTCCACTGGTCTTAGTATAAGACCGAACTCTTTTATGGTCTCTTTTTGCGTTGTTTCGGGCGGGCTATCTGAGCGTTCCTCCGATTCCCGCACTTCTGGGAGCATCTCTTCTGCAGAAGCACGAAGTGTTTCAAATTTATAGTTTTTTGTTTGCCCGATTTCCAATGCTCTAACTTTTTGGCCAAGCTCAAAACTGTACAATAATTCGAGACTTTCTTGAGGGATTTTTTCTTTCGCTGATTTAAACTCTGCAACTGATTTACTATCAGCTAGCACTTCCAATGCAATCCATAACTTTGGTTTTTCTGGCAGCGGATTGTTAATTTTAATGCCAAGTCGAGTCGAGAATTTTTCCAGCCATTCCTGCCATCGGTAAGTAACTCCTCTGGCAAATGTCTGTACTATCCGTGCGTTAGGATCGACCTTACCCACCAAGGTCTGGAAATTATCACTTGGCTTAGCTTGGATCATAGCATTAAGAGCACTGTTGCCCTTCTCAACGGCCGCAGCGAGGCGTTTTATCTTCTCTTTGCTGGGCGCAGTTTGGCTCTCCGTGACAATCTCTTTCAGAGACTCGTCTACTCTGCGCCATGCCCCAATCCAGTCCGCACCGACAAATTCCGCTGTGATCATTTCTGTCTCGACAATTTCGTAATATTCCGGCCGGACAATCCTCTGAGTCCGTTCAATTTCTTCAGCTTGTTCATCATAAATAGCCCGCATTCCTGCATTCATCGAAACCAGAATCAAATGCCCTTTCTGTTCACGCAATACCTCGTCGGAACAATAGAAACGCTGCGCCGAATGTTTGTCTTCACCGTTAACATTGCTGACAAGCGATGCGAACCTCGTTGTCAGATCCTTACTAAGACAGAACGGCGGAGTAGCCATCACTCCCCACATGCCCAGATAGACCATCGGCTTTTGCAGCCATATCCGACCATCGACTTCATGCAGCAGGCAGTTATCAAACCGCTTCTTCTTTAGGTCGCCCTCATCCTGAGCCACAATATTGCTAACGGACAAAACAGTGACCAAGAATAACGATAGACAGTTTCTGTTTACCATAGCGGTTCTCTCCTTAATTGTAACGAATAGCGGCGATGCTCAGCCACAAGGTCACTGCTCAAAAGTGTCAGCCCTGATCTATTGTCTGTCAGCAGCACCGCACCTTGCGTGTTTATATCACATAATTCCTCACCTGTGAATCCGTACATTCCCAATTCTAAACGCTTGCTGCCTCCCAATTCCAGAGCAGTCCGGCTTGCAAAAAGAAACACGTGCTGTGGCTCGTTGGCGATACCGCTTCGTACCGCCTGGATGTGCGGAAAAACTGCCTGAAGTGTCTTGGTCACCGCACATATTGCCGGATGTTTCGGATGACCAATGAGCCGAATAACCAGAACTCCGTCAGGACTCAGATGTTCGTCGGTCAACTCGAAAGCTTCTTTCGTGTATAAGTGCTCCGGTGGAATACCACCCAGAAATGTGTCTATGATGACTGCATCGTACTGCTGCTGGTCGCGAACAAGAAATGCGCGGCCATCCGCCACCGTTACTTCAACTGCCAAATCGAAGTACTCAGTAGCCAGTCGAATCACCGCCGGGTCGATCTCGACACCATAAACCTCAAGCCCATACAGCGCCAGCGTCCTCTCATGCAATCCTGCGCCAACGCCGATAAGCAAAGCCTTACGGGCACCCGGCCGGAAGTAAGGTATTAGCTCAACATAATCACGACCACAAATAAGCGTTCCTCTGACAATGCCCAGGCCAAAGGTTGGCACAACTGTCTGGAAAATGCCATTGCACGCCAGTGCTCGCGTTCCGTGATGTTCAAGTACCTCAAGGTGGCCATATAGACCCTCAACCTCTTTCAGAACGCTCATTAAGCCCACTCCTCGTGGACCAGACTCGAAAGTCCATCCCGCCAGGATGCTGGGAAGACCGATAATAATCACAGCGGCTGTTATCATCCACTGGCGAACGACACATAGCGCAGCAACCGCTACGGCCAGCGTCCCGACCACCAGAACCAACAGGATCTTGGATAAGCCCAAGTGCGGTATCAAAATCAAACCCGTCAGCGAGGTTCCGAATATGCCCCCTATAGTGCCGACCGCCATCAGGCCTCCAACTACCTTGCCGGTCCGAGCGACTGTTCGGATCAAGAGGCGGACCAGGATAGGCTGAACCATACCCAGCAGAACAAGAGGTGCAACCAGAATAGAGATTGCAGAACAACATGCTCCGGCAACAAGGGGCATGTTTTGAAACACCGCAGGTATGTTCCGGCCGGAGGAGCGGACAAAAACCAGCGAAACAGCGGCAAGAAACAATACTACGGCCAGTGTTATCACAGAGGGTCGTGTATCGGCGATTTTACCTCCGGTCCAATAACCGACGGCAAGTGCCGCGAGCGACGTCGCAATTACTATGGTCCAAACCTGGATCCCCATACCAAAGAGCGGCATTAGCAGACGGGCGCCAACCAACTCGAAGGCCATGACTGTAGTGCCAGCCCAAAATGAAATAATCCAGAAAGAGATTTTCATCCCTCCACGTTGTTTTGCCGCCCTGTCTTCTGGGCTTGCCACTTCGGCACCTCCAGTTCAGTTTTGATTCCCAATACCGAAACACTTAACAAACAAACTCAGACTTGATATTGCCTGCATTTTAACATTCATCTCTCAACCATGCGGAGAATTGTTTCAGGCCGGCCTGGATGGAAGTTGACGGATTGTAGTTGAGGTCTCTGGCGGCTTTGGTAACGTCGGCATAAGTGCGCTTGACGTCACCAGGCTGAAGGGGTTGGTACTGCCTGATCGCTTTTTTGCCGAGGGCTTTTTCTATTTCGGTAATTAAATCGTTGACTGAGATTGGTTGGGATTCGCCGAGATTGTAGATATTGAAACCATCGCACCGGCCCATCGCAGCGACGATCCCGTTGACGATATCATCGATGTATGTAAAATCGCGCATCATCGAGCCGTCGCCATAGACGGGAATGGGATTGTCCTGCTCGATAAGTTTAGCGAATTTGTGGATGGCCAGGTCCGGCCTTTGCCGGGGGCCGTAAACGGTGAAAAA
>CAZSOR010000014.1:0-9002 GCA_964608395.1 uncultured Pirellulales bacterium | reverse complement strand
TGTGTCCTCTATTTAATGTGATTAGTGCCTGTCATTATTGCGCGATTATGCTGAAAAAATAATGATTGCTCCGAAAGCCAAAACGATCAGGGCGATAATCCGAAAAAAAAGAGTCGTCTGGTATTGATACCAATCGAGCATGCGCCTTATTTTTTCAGGCCCGAGCATGAATATCAATAAACCACTTATCAGGAAAATAATCCCGGAGGCAAATATTATCCACGGGTATCTGCATTCACGAGCGGCGACGAAAAAGACAACCGCCAGGGCAAATCTTATCAGTCCGGCAAAGTATATCCGTTTGCCCTTTTTAAAAAATCCCATCAACTTTTTAATGATATCGGGCCTGAGCAGATACGCAATTCCCATAAGAGCGAAGAGCATACCCAAACTCTTAATAACTATATCAATACGCACTGGTTTATCCTTTCCTCAGGCCCGCGATGGAAGAGATTTTCAAACGGATGCTCTACCTATACTGTGATACTCAATTCCTGCTTTTTTGATTACATCGGGATTGTAAAGGTTTCTGCCGTCAAAAATGACAGGCTTGTTAAGTTTCTTTGCGATGACTTCAAAGTCGGGATTGCGGAATTCCTGCCAGTCGGTGAATATAACAAGGGCGTCGGCGCCATCAAGCGTATCGTATCCATTTTGGACGGTTTCGATCTGACCGTCCAGAGCCGCCATCGCCGAGGAGGCCGCCTCGGGATCATAAGCCTTTATTTTCATCCGGCAATCGAGAAACTTCTTAATACAGGAAATTGCCGGCGATTCTCTGACATCATCGGTCCTCGCCTTAAACGCCAGGCCCCAAACTGCCAAAGTCGTCCGGTCTTCGACGCCGTTGAAATAATTCAGAATCCGTTCTGCAAATCGCTCCTGCTGGTTTATATTCACCTGCTGGACGGCCCTGGCTATCGTCATTTCAACGCCGTGCTCGGAGCCGGTATGAACCAGTGCCCGGATATCTTTCGGGAAACAGGCGCCGCCGTAACCGACACCCGGAAACAGAAACGCCGAGCCGATCCGTGAGTCACTACCGAGACCATGCCGGACAAGCTCGATATCCGCGCCGAGCTTCTCACACAGTCCCGAGAGCTCGTTCATAAACGAAATTCTCGTCGCCAGCATTGTGTTAGCCGCATATTTTGTCATTTCTGCCGATACCGGGTCCATGAAAAGTATTCGGCTGCTCTTTCGCATAAAGGGACTGTATAATTGCTGCATTATCGTCCGTACCGGGGGATTGGTTGTGCCAATGACTATTCTGTCCGGGCTCATAAAATCTTCGACGGCGGCCCCTTCCTTCAAAAACTCGGGATTGCTGACATAATCGAACGGAACTTCGGTTTTCGATTTTATAACATCGGTCACCTTTTGAGAAGTACCGACCGGCACGGTACTTTTCGTCGCTATGATTCGATAGTCACTGATATGTTCGGCGATGTCGTCGGCAACCGAAAGGACTGCAGATATATCGGATGAGCCATCCGGCGCCGATGGTGTCCCGACCGCAATAAAAACAATAAGCGAATTGTCCACGCCGTATTTCAAATCGGTGGTAAATTCCAGCCGGCCGAGCTTTTCATTGCGCTTGACCATTTCGGCTAAGCCCGGTTCGTAAATCGGGATTGTTCCATTTTTCAAATCGGCAATTTTTCCGCTGTCATTATCCACGCATACGACTTTGCTGCCCGCTTCCGCAAGGCACGCGGAAGTTACCAGTCCTACATAACCAATGCCAACCACACAAATCTGCATTCTATCGGCTCCTTCATTTCCGTATCGCGTTCAGATTGACAAGCTCGTTCAATCGACGACCTCTATCATATCGATATCTATTTCCACACTTGCCGCCTGGCCGAGCATATCTACCTGCAGGACTAGGCGCATTGTGCCTCTGGTTTTGACTACAACGCCCTGCAGGCCAAGCAGGGGGCCAGCCATAACCCTGCACTTCTGGCCTGTTTTGATGTATTTATCAGGTATCAGCGGAGCACCGGCTCGAAGTGCCTGCTCAATTTGCAGCAGCTCTTTGAGCAACTTCTCCTGGTCCCTGACTTCTATCAGGTTCGCCACACGATCGGTTCGCCACAGCTCACTTCGCTCGTCCTCGTTGCCGCAAAAAAACAGGTACCCGCCAAACAAAGGCAGCAGAGATTTTATTTTCCGCCGGCTCTTGCGCCGAACCTTCCAGCTCATAGGAAGAAAGTAACATATATTTCTGCGAATCAGATCATGAGCAAGGGCCTTTTCATTCCTGCTCTTGGTATGAGCTACCCACCATTCACCCTGGAAACCACTAATCGATACGGCTTCCGGCCAGATTATCGGAGGATTTTCACTTACTTTCAGCAATTTTATTAGTCCTAATTTATTCCGTAAAACTTTAGTACCGTCCCGGCAACGTATTCGATATCCTCCGGCGACAGCTCCGGGTAAACCGGCAGCGACAAGACTTCGTTGCAAAGCTTTTCGGCAACCGGCATGTCACCTTGTTTGCAGCCAAGCTCCTTAAAGCAATCCTGTAAATGTAACGGCTTCGGATAAAACACCGCCGAGCCTATATCATTATCCGCCAGGTATTTCTGCAGCTTGTCCCTTTCCGGCACGGTTATAGTGTACTGGTGATAAATGCTCACGTTGCCTGAATCAATCGCAGGCGTCCTGACCGGCGAACCGGCAAACAGGCGGTCGTAGATGGCGGCGTTTTGCCTTCGTTTCTCGTTCCAGTCATCGAGGTATTTGAGCTTGACGTTCAGGACCGCACCCTGGATGCCGTCCAGGCGGAAATTGCCGCCGATCACTTTGTAGAAGTACCGCGGTCTCTGCCCGTGGTCGCGAAGCGTCCTGATGTCATCCGCCAGCGAGTCGGAGTTTGTCGTTACCAACCCTCCGTCGCCGAAGCCGCCGAGATTCTTGGTCGGGTAGAACGAGAAGCATCCGCAGTCGCCGAAATTCCCGGCCAGCGTTCCATCCCTGCTTGCACCGATCGCCTGGGCAGCGTCTTCTATCACGGCAAGATTGTGCTGCTGAGCAATTTCCGTAATGGCCTTCATCCCGGCCAATTGTCCGAATAAATGCACAGGGATAATGGCAGACGTTTTTTCGGTGATTTTCTCTTCAATGCCGGCCGGATCAATATTGTAGAAGTCGGGATCAACATCGACAAAAACCGGCCTGGCACCAACCCTGACGACACAGCCGGCCGTCGAGAAAAAGGAAAACGGCGTCGTAATGACTTCGTCACCGGGTTTCACATCCAGAGCCATCAGGCTGACAAGCAGCGCATCGGTTCCGCTCGAAACGCCGATTGCATGTTTGCTGTCGCAGTATGCAGCGACATTGTTTTCAAACTCCGCCACAGCCGGACCGAGAGCAAAAGCCTGACTCTCACAGACCTTGCTGATCGCCTGCATGACTTCATCCTTGATGGCCGCATACTGAGCCTTTAAATCCAGAATTGGAATCCGCATTCACACTCCATTTACATCTTATGCTTTAACAACTTTTTTCCCTGCACCGCGAACCGCTGCCACAGCGTTTCGTGTATCGACAACGAGCTTCGCATTCTTCACAATCCATTCGTAATCGTAATCACTGTGGTCGGTCGAGATCAGAACAACGTCATAACCGGCTAAAATTTTCGCCGACAATTTTTTACTGGTCATCTTCAAATCGTGCTGGCGCTGCTTATGTGTTTTAGGGATGTAAGGATCATTATAGTCGACCTTCGCACCCTTTTCCCGAAGCAGCTCAATCAGCTCGATCGAAGGCGATTCCCGCAAATCGTCTATGTCCTTCTTGTACGCCAGACCCAGCACAAGCACCCTGGAGCCTTTGAGGCTCTTGCGATGCTCGTTCAGCGCTTCAATGGTTTTCGTAATGACGTAGTGAGGCATGCTCGTATTGATTTCGCCGGCCAGCTCAATAAATCGCGTGGGCATGCCGTACTGCCGGGCCTTCCACGTCAGATAAAACGGATCGATCGGGATGCAGTGGCCGCCAAGTCCCGGTCCCGGGTAAAAGGCTTTGAAGCCGAACGGCTTGGTACTCGCGGCGTCGATTACCTCCCAGACATCGATACCCATCCTGTCAAAGACGATTTTCAACTCGTTGACCATCGCAATGTTGACACAGCGATAGATATTTTCGAGGATTTTCGCCGCCTCGGCCGCTTCGAGACTCGATACGGGAATGGTTCGAACGATGGCAGCACCGTAAAGCTCACAGGCCATCCGGCAGCATTTCTTTGTCAGACCGCCAACCACCTTCGGGATAGTCTTGGTCGTAAAATCCTTATTACCCGGATCCTCTCGTTCTGGCGAATACGCCAGATAGAAATCCTTGCCGGCTTTCAGCCCGCTGTTCTCCAGTATCGGCGCCACAAGCTCTTTTGTCGTACCGGGATACGTCGTGCTTTCGAGAACGACCAACTGGCCGGGCCGCAGGTATTTTGCAATTGTTTCGGTGCTGCCGACAATAAACTGCATATCCGGCTCACGGTTTTCCGTCAGCGGCGTTGGAACACAAACTAAGATGGCATCGACCTTTTTGAGACGCGCCATATCGATCGTGGCATGAAACCGGCCGGCCTTTACCATCTGCTTGACCTGTGAATGAGGCACGTGCTTGATGATGCTGCGCCCGGAATTGAGAATCCGGACTTTCTTCTCATCAATGTCGAAGCCTACGACCTTCAGGCCCGCCGAGGCGAACTCCCTGGCCAAAGGAAGACCTACGTAGCCCAGCCCTAATACGCCAACGACGGCTTTCTTATTCTCTACTTTGTCTTTCCATTGACTCATAAATCATACCTGTCATTTATTCAAAACCGTTAGTTTAGAGCTATATGAGCAAAATGTCAAAAGAATTTGAAATTCGAAATTAAAGATTGACTATTATCCGTTTTCAATCAAAAATCTGGACATTCGTATTTAAGGTCTGGGAATCGTACATTGAAGAATCGAAAATCGAAGACCAAAAATCATTTGAACGTGTTGTTTACGTGCATCGGCAGGCGCGTCTCATTGCTCGAAAGCTTCCGCCGGGCGTCTAAACATCTGAAGATAAATGCATCGCTGCTCGGCACTGATACCACCGAGCTAAGCCCCGCTCTGCAACTGTGCGATCAACGCTTCAGCGTAAAACCCACCACGCACGCAGGCTATATCAAACAAATCCTGTCGATCGTCAAAGCCAACAAAGTTAACCTGCTCGTTCCGACGGTTGACCTGGACCTCAAACGTCTGGCGCAGAACAAGTCGAAATTCGCCACGCTGGGCTGCCGGGTCCTTGTCTCGAATCCGGAAGTAATCGACATCTGCCAGGACAAGAGGAACACGTATCGGTTCTTAGTCAAAAACGGCTTTGACACGGCCCTGACGATAAGCGTTCGCTCGGCACTGTCGAAAACGAACATCGAATGGCCATGTTTTCTGAAGCCCTGGGATGGCTACGCCGGCAGAGGAAATGCCGTCGTCAAAAATCGTAATGAGCTGCTGTTCTACGCTAAAAGGATCCCGAACGCCATCTGCCAGGAGCTGGTCGAAGGCACCGAATACACGTGTGATGTATATGTCGATTTCGGCATGAAAGTCCGCTGTGTCGTTCCGAGAAAACGCATCGAGGTAAGAGCGGGCGAGGTGAGCAAGGGACAAGTAGCAAAAAACGCCCGCATCATGAGCGAAGCAGTCACGCTGGTCGAGAAACTCGGAGCCGGTCCCGGCGTTATAACGCTCCAACTGTTCCTGACCGACGACGGCAAGGTCAAATACATCGAGATAAATCCCCGCTTCGGGGGCGGCGCGCCGCTGTCGATCAAGGCCGGCGCCGACTTCCCGAAATGGATATTGCAGGAACTAACCGGCAGAAAACCGAATATCCGCCCGGATGGTTTCAAGGACGGCCTGATTATGCTCCGCTACGACAGCGAAGTCTGGCTGTAAAAATTCAGTCTCTGATTGTCTGCAATAAAGTTTGTCACAGCAAAAAGAAATATTTTTTTCTTGAATTCTCCACTCCAATTATATAAAATGTCAATGATTAGCAGAAAAACTTAATCTGATATGTGGGAATAACAGGAGTTTTTATAACAACCGGATTGTATGTTATGAGAAATTCATGCTTATAAATTAATGGTCCATTATGAAAACTGTTATTGGATTGTTGCTTACAATATTCATTTTCAGCATACCTGCTAACGCACAATATTTAATAAAATCACCCTATTTACAAAATCCGGAAAAAGCAATCGACTATGTTGATAGCTGTGCAAAATTCTGGTTGAACACATACGATAATACACGGGATGGATTTTATACTTATATCGATAAATATGGAAACGTAACAGCTCCCAATAAGTACATGCTGACTCAAACGAGAAATGCCTATGGTTTTGTCAGGGCCTATATGTTGACCGGGGACATAACTTATTTATCAATGGCTCGAAAGGGTCTGGATTTCATGTATCGACACGCATGGGATAGTACATACGGCGGATGGTATAGAGCATTGGACATTAACGGGAATCCAACTGACCGCTATGCCGACAAAATCGCCTTCGATCAGCTCTATGCGCTTCTGGGGATCTCCGCTTATTATGAGGCAACCGCCGATACAGGAGATTTTCAGTGGCTGATGGATGGATATGATTATAATGAAAACTTTTTTTGGGATAATCGCCCATCCTATCTGGGATATTTCGACTTGGCAGATTTCAACGGACTCAATGGTCGGAATAAAAGTTTTAATGCCACGGTTGATGCCATTACGACACATATGTTGTATCTCTACCTGTTGACCGAAGATGAAGCTTATAAAATCCGGCTGGAACAACTTGCCGATCAGATTATCAATCATCTTGTTGCCAGCATGGATTATCAGGCGATTGGATTCGTGGAAAAATTCGACTCGGACTGGAACTGGAATGATGATGAACCCATGACCATCATGGGGCATGTTCTAAAAGCCGCCTGGTGTTTAGCACGCATTTATCATATCGACCCGAATAACGCATACATTCCCGCGGCCGAGAAATTAGTCTCTGAGGTTTTGGAAAAAGGCTACGATCACGAATTTGGCGGCCCTTATAAGGATTACAACCGAATAACCGGCGAAATGTTGATGTGGGACAATCCGGATATTATAAAAACAGAGTGGGCGATGGAACAAGCCTTGACGTCCGGGCTACAGTTATATGGAATCACCGGCGATACTCATTATCTACAAATGGCTGATGAGAGTTTGGATTTTTTCATGACATACTTTGTAGACCATGAGTACGGTGAAGTATATCTGGACAGGACTCGTACCGGTGGTTTCGCCTGGAATGAAGATAAGGGCAATGAATGGAAAGCCGCATACCACTCTATCGAAATGGGATATTATGTATATTTGTACGGTAATTTATTTGTAAAACATGAGCCGGTAACCCTGCATTACAATTTTGTAGAGTCATCAGAAGACAGAAGCATTCTCCTGACACCCCTGGCTATCGCCGATTCCGACCTGATAATCACGCAGGTTTTATGGCAAGGGCAACCGTACACCGATTACGATCCCAATGATCGAATACTAAAATTGCCCGCCGATGTGAGCGGCCATTTCGAAGTGACATACCGGACAGTAGCAGCACCGGTTGTTCCTGATAGCACGACTTTTCATGTCACTGTTCCGTTTTCGACGCCCGACTCGGACATTATTTATATCGCCGGAACTTTCAATTATTGGGACCCCGGCCCGGGACAAACGGGCATTGACGGCATGGATCATGATCTGCCGATGACCGCCGTGGGTGACAACCGTTGGCAAATTACCCTGTCATTTCCGGCCGGTGAAAATATTGAATATAAATATACTCGCGGCAGTTGGCCGAAAGTAGAAAAAGGCACGGAAGGCGAGGAAATCCCCAATCGATTACTCACCGTGCCCGACGGTAATCATATCCAAAATGATACAGTCGCTAACTGGGCGGACATTCCTGCTTCAGTCACTAATCCTTAAAAATCAGCATGTCACCGTCAGGTATTCCGTATCGGCGGTGAAGCGCACTACGCCTTCGTAAGCAGCCGGGATTAGCAGACAATCGCCAGCGATGAATTCGACGATGTCTCCTTTGGTTCCCAGAATCGTCCCGCGGCCGGACAACATAATCAGCGTTTTCATTTTACCGGGCGCCAGCAGCAGCTCGCAGTTTTTGCCCTGGTGACCCTTATTGATAGTAAAGTACTCGCTATCTGCCAGCAGGCCAATCGTCGTTACGAAAAGATCGTCGCTGGATTGACCGAAATGGATGCTCTCCAGCGCCTGCTCGATGTGCAGCTCCCGAGCCTTGCCGGCATCGTCTACACGGTTCCAGTCGAATACCCGGTAAGTCGTATCCGACGGCGTCTGAATCTCGGCAATCAACAGGCCCGGCCCAATCGCATGGGCGGTCCCCGCCGGCAGAAAGTGACACTCACCGGCCTCGACCGGAACCTTGACCAGCGTCTCGGCGACGGTCCCTTTTTCAATCGCCTCGGCAAACTTTTCTTTCGTTACGCCTTTCTTGAGCCCTTTATAAATCACCGCTCCCGGCTCGGCTGCGATGATATACCAACACTCGGTCTTCGGATCGCCTTTACCCATCCGCCGGCAAGTTTCCGGGTCGGGATGCACCTGCACGCTCAGAACATCCTCGGCATCCAATATTTTTATCAGCAACGGAAACGGCAGCGGAAAATTCACATCGGCGGTTATTTCTTTCGGATATTGCCCTATTACCGAGCGAAGAGTCTGCCCGGCCAGTTCGCCGTTGGCAATGACGGATTTATCCTCCGGCAGATCGGCCAGTTCCCAGCTTTCCCCGATCTTCTGGTCAGCCGGCAGTTCCTTGCCGAAAACTTCCCGCAGCTTCTGCCCGCCCCAGATCCGCTGCTTATATATCGGCTCGAATTTTAATGGATACGCTTTCATATCAATTATTCTAACCTCAAACCTATCGTCCAGTCCAATGCAAT
>CAZSOR010000013.1:29676-32682 GCA_964608395.1 uncultured Pirellulales bacterium | reverse complement strand
GTCCCCTCGCGAGCAAGCCACAGCACTACCAGTTTGCAATCGAGAGCGGCGGTAATATCGAGCATTCGCTGATTGCGCTCTTTCGCGTAAGCACGACAGGCCGGGTCGTTTGATGTGTAGGCACCGTCGATTGTTTTATCGCCCTCCCACAATCTTGGCGCCACAAACTCCGCCACCAACCCTTCGCTCTTAAGCATATCTCGCACTTCTTCCGCCTTTTTGACGATCTGCTCGGGGCTCAGATCATCCATGTCCGGCACGGCATCGTCATCGTGAAACTGCACGGCTTCGAAACCCAGCTTTTTATACAGCTTTAGTTTCTTACCGAAAGCGATACTATCTCTGACCGTCGGTCCAAACGGATCGGCTCCCTCGTGGATATTCCACGGCCCAAATGAAAAGCGATATTCTCTATCCATTTTATTTCTCCTTAGTTACGAAAAGTAATCATAAAATTCGAGGCATTCCTCAAAGCATGTCTCTTGTCTTTCGAAGCCGCACACATCTTCCAGGATCGCGCCGGCCCCTTTCTGAGCAATGATCCGGCCAAGTTCAAGACTCTCTGCGTCCGCCGGATCACGATAGTGCAATGCAGAGCCAATCACACGGGACACCGGTTCGGTCGAAAGAGCATGCCGTCGCAGTAAATGCGCCAGTCCGGCCAAACGCTCCTGCGATCCCAGCTTTCGCAACGGATTACGAGCGACTCGCTGAACTGTATCGGCAAGGTCCCGATTGGAAAAACGCCGGTTCATCAACTCGTCAAGATGCCGCTCCAATCCGGCTTCTTCTAAACCGAAAGACTCAATAAGGCATTGTTTAGCAACATTCAACAGTTTTGTCAAGTTCTTTCTGATTTCAGGTATTTCCAGGGCCTCGTACAAAAAGTGACAATCGGAAAGATAGCCGAAATACGCCAGCGCCGCGCCGCCGGCATTACTCGTATAAAGTTTGCGGGCGTAAATGGCCTCGATTTTGTCGGTAAAAGTTAATCCTTCAATCCCGCAAACTTCGCCGCCCTGCTCTCCTTTCCATGTCCGTCTATCCACGTAGAACGTCTGGCCGCCTTCAGCGATTAAATCAAGCTCGTTTTCCCCGCCTTTAACCATGCGTTCGACAGAGCAGCGAACACAGGCAAAACTCTCTTCGTCGCATCCGGCTTTCAGTAAAGCTTCGGCAAGCACTTTTTCGGCATCGGGCCAGTTCTCACACAGCAGAATATTCAGTGGTCTGCCTCGCTGCTTCGAGGCACCCGCCAATCCTAACGTCACTATCCGAGCGACGGTTTCGAGATTCCGGCCTCCGACGGCGGTTGCCATGAAAAGACAATTCGCCAGAGCTTTTGAGATTTCCCCGCTCTGTTCGGGCGTTAGAACCTCGTAACCGGATACATGAGACTCCCTTTTTTCCGCCCCCGTTACATGCACAATGTAACCATCAACCTCGCTTAGACGTCGAGCCATTTGCGCGTCAGCCTCAACGAAGACCGGCGTCAATCCATTCGCCGCAAGCAGTCTGGCAATAAAACCACGCCCGACGGCACCGGCACCAAATATAACAACGCTATCTTTCATATTATATCGCCGAGAGACAGGAAACAGGACATGACAATTCCATGCCGATGCTCCCGTCACCGCACAGATTCTCCGGTAGTGCTTTGTTTCTGCTGTAAAACCGCGCCGGCGTGACGGGCATAATGGGCGCGGAGGTCGTTCGCGTATTCTTTCAGGATTTTTCCGCCGAGCCCTTCATAATCGCCGCAGCGATACAGGGCGCGCGCCAGTATCAGCTCACGCAGTGAGTTATTTCTCGTTATCGTATCGGTGGGGTTTGACGGAATTCCGCGACTGGCCCGGTCAATATCGGTGAAAGCATGACCTTGTACGCCGGGTTTGGCCAGCAGCAGAGCCAGAGGTTTCGCGGCAGCCGGTTCGCCAAGGCTCTCAAGTGCCATCGCCACCGCCCGGCAATGCGAGAACTCACTATCTACGTTGAGCTGCTCGACTTTCTCCAAAATCGTCTTCAGCGCACGCCTATCCCGCGTTCGGCCCAGAGCAACGATCAGGCTGTCAAGCTCACTCATGCTCATTCCGTATTGGCCCATCCCGGTGTAATTCCAGCCCTTGTCCCACTCGCGCGACCGCACCGCTTTGGCCAGAGTGCCGGCACCCGCCGGGTCACCCAGCATACCAAGAATATGGGCGTACGCAAGCTTGCTCTTTTCGGCCTGAGCATTCTCATAAGCCTCCTTGAGCAGCGGCAACGCCTGCCGTCGGTGAGCAAGAACAATCTCCAATCCTGCGAAGTCATTCACAACACGCTCGACGGCCTCAGCAATCTTTTCCTTAGGCAATGGAAACGAATCTTTGTCTGTCAGAATCCTTTCCGGCAGATTCCCCTTCTCAATAAGATGCTTCTGAAGTGCCTTTATATCGATATCACGTATTGATATTCCGTTCTGGGCAGCCATAGCCGCAGCCTGCCCCGCCGCGTAGCCCTGGTTCTGGATATCGGGCTGCATCCGGATGACCGGCATGGCGTCACGATGAGCGCTTACGCCAAGCCCCGTGACCAAAATACCATCCAGCCCCTTCGGCAACAAGCAACGGTAAGGTACGTTCACGAACATTTCTTCCCTGTCCGGCGGTTTTATCAGGAAAACCGGATGAATTGTAAAGCCGTGCGAATCGAAATTACTTCGAGCGATTACTATGGTGTCGGGATAGGTCCGCCCGAGCGTGATATCCATCGGCGACATCGTAAAATCGCCGACAATCCGACGACGCTCACGGGTATCCGGCAATTGGCCCAGATCATAGGCATCTTTGTATTTCTTCTTCGCCATAACGAATGCACGCCAGACATCGATTACATCGGCGTCATCTATGAACGTCCAATCAGTGTTAGTGTATCCGGCACCAAGCTCATGTGGCGGAAGACCGGCGCCCTGGACGGCGACGTTTGTGCCGTCGGTGTAAACGCAGGCAGCGCCCGCCGCAGCGGCAA
>CAZSOR010000013.1:11050-29576 GCA_964608395.1 uncultured Pirellulales bacterium | reverse complement strand
ACGGCGACGTTTGTGCCGTCGGTGTAAACGCAGGCAGCGCCCGCCGCAGCGGCAATATCGGCATTTCCCGTCGAATCGATAACAACCCTTGCAAGGACCACTCCTCGTCCGGCGGCTGTTGCGACAACCACTCCCTTGACGCGCCCGTTCTCTACAAATGTGCCGCAACCGAGGGCGCCGAACCAGATATCCGCCCCGGCTTCGCGTAATTGGCTGCGATACCATTGTTTCTTCCATTCGATATTCCATCCGCCGCCTCGCGGTTTTTCTCCTGCTTCGAAACCGGCAATTCCATCGTCGATTTCTTTGGTAAATCCTTTGAGATAGCCATAGTAATACTTGCTGATAAAACCGGTCGTTCCCACGCCACCGAGGCCGTGCAGGTACTCGACGACAAGCGTCCTGGCTCCCTTTCGTGCCGCGGCAATACCTGCCGGGGCGCCGCCCGTGCCGCCGCCGATTACCAATACGTCATATTCTCCGAGTACAGGTATGGCACGTCTGCCGACGGAAATTTTTTCAGATGTTTTTGTCTGCGAACGTATCCCACCGAGATTCTCGCTAACATCTCCTGAAACAACCGACGGTGCTGTTTTGTCGGGGAGCCTCACATTTCGCGGTTCCGGCATGGTTTTCGCCTGCGAAGCGGCGGCGGCACCAATACGATTGCCCGCTTTCATTAACTCCAAAGGTCGAAGCAGCTCTTCTGCGGCTTTTCGTGATACATCCGCGCAGCCACCAAGCACAAACAAACTTGCGACTCCCCTTGGCCTGAATACATCCAGATTTACCTTTTCTGAGCTGGGCCATGAACCAGACAGGCTTTTCTTGGCTTTGACCGGGTCCGGCGGGACCTGAAAAAGGGTCTCCGAAGCATCCACCACACCCGGATCCCATGTTCTATCGCGGGCAATCTGTTCGGCCTGGGCAAAGGATTCATATGAGCCGTCCTTCATCGCCAGTTCGAGTGTGTACTCGACAGCATCCCGGCTGCGGCCGACTCTGGCAGGGATCGGCGAGGGCATTTTCCTGCCCTTGATGCCCGGACCGGTCTTCAATTGTCCGCCGACTACAACACGCCGAAACGTATGCAATCCGGCAGGATAGGGCTCAAAAGCAGCGCCTGCTATTCTGGCCACACTAGCTCGCGACGTAGCATCAATGATGACCTTAGCTTTCACCGCCTGCCTGCCGGAACGGTTGGCCATCACAATACCCGCCGGCCTGCCCTTATTATCAGTAAGCACATCCGTTGCATAGCAGCCATAGAGAAACTGCACGCCGGCTTCGAGCAGCGCCTCATCCAGCGTTCTCTTGACCTGCATGGGTGTCGGCGGCATCCGCAAGTGCTCGCCGGGCTGGGCGGCGGAATTCTCATCCTCGATTAAAATCTCGCCCAAAAGCACCCGCTCGACATCAGGACTTTTCTGAACGTAAAATTTCACATAACGGGCCTGCCCGGTCACCGGCGCCGAAAACATAACGGGTCCCCACGGCTCGGGAAGAGATTCGCCGAGTCTCTCATTTCGGATGACTGCGGCCTGCTTCCAGTTCTGCTTATCCCCGCTCACTGAAACACCGATGCGTTGCACTTCGAAATCGCCGGTGAGCCTGGGGCTGCGGCGCTGGTAAGCCATGATATGGACTTTCCTGAGTTTACGTTCGGTTCCCATGTCGGCAATGATAGTCACGTCGCCGTCATATTGAACGCTTTGCGTGCTCGCACTGTGCCATTTGCCGTCGGTGAGCAGCGACGCCGGCTGCGTGTCTTTATGCATGGCAGCGAACGGCTTGTCGGCCTCATAGACCAGATCAACGGAATTATTCGGTACTAACGGCATAGCCGGCTCGGCATAAACCTTCCTCGCAAGGGGCAAACTCGGCACTTCACCCGGCATTAACCAGAGCCGGTACGTGCCGCAGATATCCTCGCCGAGGTACGGACGTTCGGCGGCAAGAAAAACTTTCGCCCCACGTTCAGCCGCCGCTACCGCCGCTGCTACACCGCCTGACGTCCCGCCTACAACCACTACGTCAACGTCGTAAGCAACAGGAATATTCCTCGGCGATTCATTTACCGCTTTTTCATAACCGCTGCTCACAGCTTGTTCGGTGCCGGAAACGCCACTTTGAGAGACTTTCGAACATCCCCCCTGCAAATAAAGCAGACATAACAGCATCGCAAGCAGTATAATCTGAATATATTTCTTCACTTCCAGATCCTTTCAACAAACAACTTCAGTTGCCCCCTTTACTTCTTTCCGTCCTGAACAGCTCTCGCCCGATATTCATACATCGCGGCAAGAATCGCGTTCAAGTTGTTATGTTAACCGACATTAAATTGATTGTAAAGATTCCATCATTTCCAATAAGATTCATTAATTTACTTTGAGTTTTTCTCATAACGCCTGAAAAATAATATATTTTTCCCTTGATACAATGGCACTCAATTTGATATAAATATATGAAGTGAGGTTTTGTTATTTTTAGACGGGCATTTGATGTTTTTAGTCTTCCGGTTTGAGATTTCTATAGTTTTCCAGGGATTTTTCAAAAGGCGCAGAACTAAGGAAAAACAATGATGCTGCCGGAGTTGCATCATTCACAATTACTGTTTTCACCTTTCAATTGATCATTCATATTGAGATTCATAGAGGAGGCGAATAAGGTTGTTGTCGCCAAATGTATATGGAAGGAGTATAGCACAGGTAAAAAACAATAAAGGTCGCTTTGGTGATTGGCCAAAGCATAATCTCTAATTATTTTAACTTTTTTTGAATCCCGCCCGTCGAAGACGGGACGGGATGAAGGAGGACTATTATGATTACAAGAAACAGAACTGTATTGACCCTCGCCGTCGAGGCGATGGCAATGCTTGTCCTCACAGCCGCGTCGGCCAACGCGGCTCTCGTTGTTGAGGAACAGTTTATCTACGAGGCTGCAATGCTGGATACCCTGAACGGCGGAACCGGTTTTGACGGTCCCTGGATCGCAACGAAGTCCCACGGCAGGGATTATTACGTCGGATTAACAGAATTTGCAGACCAAAAACCTCTCAACGACGACTCGGGTCTGTCATTCTCAACACTGCCCGTGGCCGGTAGCACCCTGTCCCGATTTGGCAGTGCAGGCAGGACTGAAGCACACCGAACGATTTCCGCCGCATCGCAGGCCGCTCTCACACGCGACAACACGACGATCTGGTTTAGCCAACTCTTTGCGGGACCTGCCGCCAATCGAGGTGCGATGTTCATTTTCGGAACGCAGCCGCTCAATCATACGAATCTCTATACGATGCCTGCCCCCGGTAGTGGTTTTGGGTTCTCGATCCACAGTCCTTCCGATGGCACCATCAGCGCGGTTGCCTTCAATAACAGTGTTGACGTAACCATTGAATCGGGCGTTTTATATACACCAGACCCAACAACAGCGGTTAGTCTGATTGTTGGCAAAATCAATTGGAAGCCCAATGGCACGCCCGATGAGTATTTCCTCTTCAACGTCACCGATCTGTCCACCGAACCGGCGGAGGCGACGGCTATCGCATCGATCACTAATCTGGATTTTGACCAGTCGGCCTTTAATCAGATCGCACTGTGTGATGGCACCAACTCCGTCACCGATGAAATCCGTTTCGGAACCAGCTTCGCCGATGTGATGGGCGTTGTTGAGAAGGCCTCCAACCCTGGTCCGGAGAACGGCGCCATGCTTGTCGAAACTTGGATTACCCTTAGCTGGTCGCCGGGAAGTTCTGCCATCTCGCACGATGTGTACATGGGCGATAATTTCGACGATATTAACAACGCCAATCGGGACTCAGATCTATTCCGAGGCAACCAGGGTCTGGATAGCTTGTTTTATTTTGCCGGCTTTGCCCCAGGTGCCTACCCGGACGGCCTCGTCTCGGGCACTACTTACTATTGGAGAATCGATGAGGTCAATGATGCGGACCCGAATAGTCCCTGGAAGGGCGATGTCTGGAGCTTCACGATTCCTTCCAATAAAGCCTATGAACCTATTCCCAGTGATGGCAGCAAATTTATAGACTCAGACAACCTGACTCTGACCTGGACGCCCGGTTTCGAAGCGGTAATGCATACCGTGTACTTCGGCGACGATTATGACACCGTGGCGAATGCCACCGAAGGGGAGCAGCAGACACTTGCAACCTTCAGCCCAGGGCCGCTTGAAACAGAGAAAACGTATTATTGGCGAGTCGATGAGCTCAACGAAGACCAGAGTACACACACAGGCGAGGTCTGGAGTTTCAAAACAATGCCTGATATACCCATTGCCGATCCCAATCTTGTCGGCTGGTGGAAGTTCGAGACCGGCACGGGTAACAAAGTTATCGATTTTTCGGGCCACGGCAATCACGGAACAATTGTTGACAAGGTTCTTTGGGTTCCCGGCCAATTCAACCTGGCGCTGGAGTTTCTCGGTGACAACCAGGGACACGTGGAACTGCCGCCGCGAATGGTCACCACGGCCAGTGGTTCTGTCGCTATGTGGGTCAACACCGATCAGACCGGGATCGGCGACGCTTACTCTGAAGGTATGTTCTGGTATGGAACCGAGACGGTCGGCGATGGTTTTGGCGGTGAGAATGAGATTCATATCCACAATCAAGGTTCCGGCGCGTTGGGCTTCTGGATGAGAGGGGCCACTGATGTCAGTCTGGACGGTCCTATGCTTGCCGGCACCGGCTGGAACCACGTGGCAGCAACGTGGGATCGGACAGATGGTTGCAGGTTGTATTTCAACGGCTTACAAGTTGACTTCCAGGCATACACCGGCAACGTAGCGGATCTGGCTGTGATTCGATTGGGACGACCCGCCAGCAACTTTCGATTTCACGACGGCCTCTTGGATGATGTCAGGCTGTTCGACCACGCGATCACCGCTGCACAGGTCAACGAGATCATGACCAAGGGCGAGGACCCGCGTAAAGCAGGCGCCCCGAGCCCGGGCAACGGTTCCGTGGCGACCCTAACCGTGGCGGAGATGCTGACCTGGTCTGCAGGAGAAGGCGCATCCCAGCACGATGTCTACTTCGGCGCCGACCATGACGCGGTCGCCAATGCTACCGCTGACTCACCCGAGTTTCAGGGCAATCAGGCCCAGACCAGCTTGTCTGTTGCTGGTATGATCGAGTTCGGCGGCGGAGACTACTACTGGCGCGTCGACGAGATCGCGGCCGACGGAACCGTGTACGCCGGAATGATCTGGAAGTTCACGGTGCCGGACTACCTGATTGTGGATGATTTCGAGGCTTATGACGTTAACAACAATGAGATATGGTGGTCGTGGAAAGACGGGCTCGGCTATCCCGCTCGCGACGGTATACCGGCCTATCCCGGCAACGGGACCGGTTCTACTGTAGGCGACGAAACCACCGCTTCTTATACCGAAGAGACGATAGTTCACGGAGGTGGTAAGTCAATACCGTTTGCATACGACAATAATAAGCAGGGATTCGCCAACTATTCAGAGGTAGAATTGATATTGATGGCTCAGCATGATTGGACCGAGGAAGGTGTTGCAGAATTATCAATCTGGTTCCGCGGCGATCCGTCAAACGCTCCTGAACCGATGTATGTAGCCATAGCCAACAGTGCCGGCACTCCTGCGGTCGTGGTCCACGATGATCCGGCAGCAACACAAATCGATACCTGGACCGAGTGGGTTATCCCGCTGCAGGCCTTTGCCGATCAAGGTATTGATCTGACCAATGTTGACAAGATTGCGATTGGCTTAGGAACTCAAGGTAATATGGCAATCCCCGGCGGCCCGGGTAAGATGTTCTTCGACGATATCCGGCTGTGCAGGCCGAGAGATGCTGCTGAATAGTGTGCCTCGTCTCCGCTCGGTATGAAGACTTTCTTCACCCTGAGCGAAGTCGAAGGGCAGGGCCTATATGGATTGATTCGATATAGGCCCCGGTTGTTTTGCTAATGTGCAATTACGCTCGATATTCTAAAGACCGGCAGTAACAACGCTATTGCAATCGTACCAATAATCGTACCCATGATTGTTATCATTACCGGCTCTATCAGTGCCATAACGTTTCTTATAGAACCTTCGAGCTTTTTTTCGTAAAACACTGATATTTTATCGCAGACATGACCGAGCTTGCCGCTTTTTTCCCCCGCTCGAAGCATCTGGATAATACCCGGCGCAATTAATTCACTACCCGGCGAAATCATTATGGATTCCGACAACTGGTAACCGTCCCGGATCTTTTCATCTACCCCCACCCAAAGCCGCTGAAAATAGTAATTCTGACATGAGCCCTGTATAACTTCTATCGAGTCGAGCAGGCTCACGCCCGTATTGACCATTGTCGCCATGATGCGCATACTGCGGGTTACCACGGTATCAACAAACATTGTTCCCAACACAGGCGTACGAATTTTGATGAAATCTATCACACGCCGACCAGCCAAAGTCCCCGCCCAGTAATACAATCCCGTTGCAGCAAAAATAGCCACTGTCAAGACAGCGGTCATTATCTGGAAATTACCCAGCGTTTTACTGAAACTAACTAATATTTGAGTGAGTTTTGGCAGCGCAGCTCCCCTTGATTCATAAATCCCCATAAATCTCGGTAATACAAAAAACATCAACGTGCCTGTCGCGGCCACGGCCATTAGCGCCATAATGAAAGGATATGTCATAGCCCCTTTGATGCGTTTGCGGGTTTCGGATTCGAAGCCCAGATAACCGCTGAGCACATTGAGCATTTCCGCCATTCTGCCGGAAGCTTCCGAGGCCTTGACCATGCTGATAAACATCGTATTAAAAACTTTCGAATACCCGGCCAGCGCCTTCGAAAAATTATCGCCGCTTTTGACCTTTTCAGCGACATTCATAATTATCATTTTGAATGTCCCATGCTCAGCCTGAGCCGCTATAGCATCAAGAGCATCACTGAGCACGACACCACTATCAAGCATAACAGACAACTGCGTCGTGAACAATATAAGCTCACTCTGTTTGACCTTGGCCCTATATAAATCCGAACGTGCCAGAGTTGCAGATTGTTGTAAGGCCCTGTTATAATCCTTTGACATTTGTGAACCTGAACTACGCTCTACCTCATCGAAGTTACCGAAACGGTCAACATTTTTCCCCTGTCTACCGTCTGCAGACGTTGACTTGCGGCCATTCTTTGTAGAATCAGATACTTCTGAAGATTTTGTTGCTGGAAAAGTCATAAATTCTTATCCCGCTTCACAGAGAACACACTCAGCACTATCACGAGCATCATAGTTCCTCCTGGGTCGTTCTTAACACTTCCTCGATAGATATAATTCCCGCTTTTACCTTTTCAATTCCATCGGCATGCAAAGAAATCATTCCATTCTGAAGCCCCTTTTCTCTCAACTTTTTCAGGCTTGACCGATCATTAATCATCTCCATAATTTCCTCGTTCGGCACAAACAGCTCTTGAATGGCAATTCGGCCGGCATAACCGGTGTTCCGGCACTTTTTACAACCTACGCCACGATAGAAATTCTCGATTTTGCCATGATCTTTTTCTACGACTTTCTTTATACTCACAGGCGGTTCATACTCGGTCTTACAATTCGGACATATCTTCCGAACAAGTCGCTGGGCCAGGACCGCAATCAGCGAAGCGCTCAAAAGATAGGTAGCAACCCCTAAATCCAGCAAGCGCGTCACCGCTCCCGGCGCATCGTTCGTATGCAGAGTTGACAGAACCAGGTGGCCTGTTAGTGCCGCCTGTACTGCGATATCGGCTGTTGCTTCATCACGAATCTCGCCGACCATTATAATATCAGGGTCCTGTCTTAACAGACTCCGCAGGGCCGTTGAAAATTGAAAGCCTGCGGCCTGGTTTACCTGAAATTGATTGATGCCGGCTATATTACATTCCACGGGATCTTCAACTGTGCAGATATTAACCTCTTCATTGTTTAACTCGGACAATGCAGCGTAAAGTGTAGTATTTTTACCCGAGCCGGTCGGACCTGTTACCAGAACTATACCGTTCGGGGATTGTATTACCTGCCTGAACAACTGGAGATTTTCGTAGACAAACCCGAGTGACTCAAGATTGAAAAGAACCTTCTGTGGGTCGATAATTCTGATAACAACCTTTTCGCCGAAATTGCCCGGCATAACGGACACACGCAAATCGATCGGCCTGCCTTCGACCAAAACATGGATACCACCGTCCTGCGGCAGACGCCGCTGAGCAATGTCCAGCTCGGCCATAATCTTAACACGGGAAACAAGAGCAGAATGCATCTGATAAGGCGGACACATCTTTTCATACAATCTGCCATCCACTCTATATCGAACTCTCAGCTTCTTATCATCAGGCTCGATATGAATATCACTGGCATTTTCCCGCACAGCGTTATAAAGCAGATAATTGACCAGTTTTACAACCGGCGACTGTCCGGCTATCTCTTCGAGATTGCTGATATCCTGGGTGATATTTTCTATCAGTGCAAACTCTTCCAGCCCCTCTTCATCGATAATATCGTCAATGACAAAAACATTGGCGGCCGGCAAATAGGTCTGCAAGGTAGCTTTGATATCCTTGCTCGTCGAACATACTATCTGGACCTTACAGCCGCTTATACGCTCTATTTCGTCTATTAAAAATACATTCGTAGGCTCACTGACCGCTATCGTGAGCACATTATTAACCTTAAACAGCGGCAGGACGATATATTCTTCGAGAAATTCTCTCGGCAATATCTCGATTACTTTCGGATCACATATCTTAGGGGTAACTTGCGCATAAGGCACACCGTAGCCTTGAGCCAGTGCCGAGGCTATCTGGTTTTCGGTACAATAACCCATCTCCACGAGAAGTTCGCCGAGCAGCTTGCGGTGGCCTTTATCCTTCTGCTCAGCCAGAGCTGTTTCAATCTGCTCAGCAGTTACGATATCACGCGCGAGCAATAACTGCCCAAGCTGCATCTTGTTTTCAACTGCTATCTGGCTCATATCTTGTATCTCATATTTTGCCGGAACTATTAGATGATTCGACTTTGTTGCCTACGCAAAACTTTTTACCGCCTCAGCAAGTTCCGAATAGTGATCAAATTCGTTTTCAAGCTGAGTAATTTCCAGAATTCTCATGCAGTTTTCATCAAGGCCCGCCAATCTAAGCTCCCGTTTGTTCTCGTTGCAGTAGTCGCGCGACCACAGCAACTGTTCCAATCCCTGGCTATCGACAAATCCAACGCCGCTCATATCAAGGACTATGTATGTCTTATGTTTAGCGATAATATTTGTGATTGTATTTTGGAACAATTCGGCAACATCGCCATCCAGCTCACCCTGCAATTCAACAACCGTAACATCGTTATAATCTTGTATTTTGACTTTCATCTGATTAGTGTCCCCACAGCGGCAGTGCCATATTCCTCGGAACTATTGCCGCCGTCAATTTCACCGAAACCATCCCGTATAATATCCCAGAGGCTGTAGACATCGCTTTCAAGAAATATCCTGCCGAGTTTCTCATCAAACTGCGTACCCAATCCTCTTTCTATCTCCGCAAGGGCCTGTTCCACCGTCAAAGCATTTCTATAGGTTCGCTTCGACGTCATTGCATCGAAACTATCCGCTAATCCTACAATTTTTCCCGTCAGGGGTATTTTTTCGCCGACTAAACCATTAGGATAACCCTTGCCATCGATTCGCTCGTGGTGGCACAATACGCCCGGCACAATATCGCGCATCTGCTGTATTTCACGTAGAATACCTGCTCCTATCGACGGATGTTTTTTGATACGGCTGAACTCCTGCTCTGTCAGCTTGCCATTCTTCCGCAATACGGATTCCTCAATTCCTATCTTTCCTATATCGTGCAGCAAGCCGGCCAAATAAACTTTGTGTATTTGTTCTTCTTCCAGAGGTTCCTGCTCCGAGAGACGTTCGGCGATCCATCGAGAAATAAATGCAACCCTTTCGGAATGGCCGTGGGTGTACGTATCTTTGGCGTCAATACTACTCGTCAGGGCCTTAAGAGAACCGATGAATAATTCTTTAAGGTCTTTAAACAGCCTGCCATTCTCGATAAATACGGCACAACCGCCGGCCACCGAATTAAACAGTTTTACATCAGTACTGTCGAAATCCTGTTTGCCGATTCTATTGATCGCAACCATAAATCCCATAATAGAGTTGCAGGTGTTATTTTTCCCCGCAAAATGAGATTCCGCTTTGTTTTTGCCGAATAAAGGTACTGCAATAATATTATTTATCCGGTTCGGCCAATCGTATCTGAAAGACGAATCTACTTCGCTGTCCAGCAGTGCTTCTTTGCCGCTGTTTATATCATCCGTCAGCCGACTATGCAGAATAGCGGCCGCCTGCTCATCCATATCAATCAAACCCGAACCGGCAGCTATGACCCAATGCCGTTCGTCATCTACGGTCTTTTCCAGCAGTATAGCGATACCTTCAACGGAAACAATTTCAGTCAAGCTGTCACAAGCCATCTGCAGGAAGTTGGAATCTGCTTCAGTAACTTTCATATTTGTGCTGAGCCTGTGAAGCAGCACCAGCTCTTCGTAGGTTTGCGCCAGTTCCGTACCAACCATTTCAATTTGTTCTTCGGCTTTTGTCTCAGCCCTGAATTTCTCCGCTAAAAGCCGGAGCATCTCAATAAAATAATCGCTATCTATTCGAACCGGACCGGTGTCACCTTCATTACATGAAACATTACGCGCTGGAGCTGACAATGTATCACCTAAGTCAATCAAAGCTGTTCCAGCAGCGCTACGGCTCTTGTTGCATACACGAGCGGATTTCAAAACAACACCCAAGGCAATATTCTCATCGCCAAATCGCCGGACAGACATATCGGTAGCATCAGTGCAGCTTTTCATGCAACTTTGGTCCAAAGCCTGCCGGGCCCACTCAGTTAACTGTTCCGTGCTGCTTTTGAATCTTTCGCCCTCACACAGCAAGACAAGCTCACCACTGGCATTAAAAACTGCAAAATTGACGCCGAATTTCTTTATTCTGCCGCCAAATTCTTCCAACTCACATATTTGTGAGGTGGCTAAAGTGTTCCTTCCAGTATCCAACATAGCTTTCAGCGAATTACCGATTTTTCTTGGTCGTTAATTATCCGTCACTAATTCTTTCTCATACAGAATGTCTTCGATGTTCCCTAACAGCTCCTTCGGGCTAAAAGGTTTACTCAGACATCCAGATATTTGCAAACTTTCCTGCTGCTCTTGCGGAATAGCAAAGCTTCTGGCAGTCAGCATAATCACAGGTATATCTTTCGTTTCCTCATTCTGCCTAAGCTTCTCTACAAGTTCCAGGCCTGTCATTACCGGCATCTGGAAATCCGTAACAATAATATTCGGTTTGTCCCTTAGCGCCAGATCAAAAGCCTCGGCGCCATTATCTGCCGAAATGACCTCATACCCGTTATTACGTAGTTTAATAGCCACTACATGAACGATATGTATCTCGTCGTCTACAATTAAAACTCTCTTGTCAGCCATTATCTTGTCTCCACACAAAATTGACTTGCATCGTGCAGCGTTAATCGCACGATTCTCGTATTTCTCACAATTTCTACACTATTGAGGCTAATTGCCTCCTCGCCAAGGGCAACTCAAAGCCGAAAGTACTCCCTTCACCGACCTTGCTCGTAACAAACACTCGGCCGCTGTGAACCGTTTCTACCATTTGTTTTACAAGATTCAGCCCCAGGCCTGTTCCTTTCGCCTGCTTTTTGTTGGCGCCAACCCTGTAAAATTTGTCAAATACATGCTCGATTTCATCTTCAGGAATACCTACTCCCGTATCAGTGACAATTACCCGCGCCAAAGACGCAGCCTCGTCAACTTCAGTTGCAATCCTAACAGTCCCTCCTGACCGTGTATATTTGACAGCATTACTCAGCAGATTAATAATTACCTGAGACATCATGTCTTTGTCTACATATACCTGGTCGAATACGATCGGCTTTTGCCCAATGATCTCGATATTCTTTTCTTCAGCGAAGCCTTTGATCATCTGCAACTGCTCTTCTATGAGCATTGTCAAGCTTACCGGCTCCTTGCTCACTTTTACCAGGCCCGATTCAATACGCGAAGTATTCAGGATATCTTCGATCAGCCGATTTAACCGCTTGGCTTGATTCTGAATCACTGAATAAAATTCTTTCTTTGTCTGCTCGTCATTCGCTTCACCATCAACAAGCATTTCCGAATAGGCTGTAATAGAAGCAAGAGGTGTTTTCAGCTCGTGCGATACATGACTGACAAAATCATTTTTCATCTGCTGAATCTGTTTCTCACGTGTAACATCATGCAAGACCGCCACAATCCCGCAAACCTGCCGGCTCTGGTCATAAACACACGAAACAATGCAGTCAAAAGTTTTTCTATCTCCATCTTCTAAAAAATCAATCTCCCGCCTGATTGCCTGGCCTTTACTTTTTCTGCTGTGACTTAAAAAACCTGCAAATTCACCGTGGTCCGCACCGATAAGTTCGGTGACAGACCGATGTTGCGAGTTCTTAAAATCAAACTTAAAAAGCCGCCCCGCCGCCTCGTTCGCCATTAAAAGCCTGTCATATTCATCAACAACGATGACAGCATCACGAATACTGTATATAATCGCCTCGGCGTTTTTTTCCCTTTTGTGGGATAATTGAATCTGAACCTGAAAATCTTTGATTTGCTTGTCATACTCGGCAGTGCGAGCGGCACTATCGTTGAAATGCTCGTTAACAGCCTTGCACAATTCTTCTACTTTTGTCTTTCTGAGGAATGCGAAGAAGCCTTTGCCCCTGCCGGCAGCATTTGCCTTGTCATCCTTAATAAGCATGGCTATGGACGTGACCGCCCCGGCCAGTCTTAACCAAGACCAACCAAGCAAAATCACGCCCACAGCCACGAAAACGCTACATGCCGGCAAAACATAGCCAGCATGACGCCAACCCTCTTCCGTGCCAGAATTCTGCCCCACGGCAAGAATCGCTATGAACATACAGCACGCCACTACCAACGTGACTATCAAATATAAGCTTCTTCCAAGTCTCAAAACAACTACTCCATCCTTCTTAATACTTCAAATCGCATCTTGATTTACTATCAAAGATCATTTCCTATGCCATTTGGTGGTATCTTCACTCTCGACAGCTTCCAGCATAATCCTTTCGAGTTCTTCTGCCTCTTCAGGACTTGACTCGGCGATGATTCTCTCTTTCAAACGTATAGCCTCAAGGTAGGTCGGACGTAGATTCAGTGCACTATTGAGCTCTTTCATTGCCGATATACTGTCATTTTGGCTATATAGGCTAACGGCTTTTGCATAGCGATCTTCTGCTAATCTGGCTCTATCTATCCACTGCAGCGCCTCTTTGGCACCAGAGCGTTTACGGCTGATATCCACCGCCCTTGCCGCACCCTCAGTTTCATTTGGCTCTACTATAATATGAGGTGTAAGAAGGACCATTACCTCCTGACGTTGTGTTGTATCGGTTGTCCCTCTGAAAAGACCTCCGACAAAAGGTAAATCTCCAAAAATAGGAACCTGAGAACGACTCGTGTTTACAACATCTCGGAACAAACCACCAATTACAACTGTTTCTCCATCTTTGACAAGGATGTTCGTCTGCAACTCAGTTGTAGTTTCTTGAGGTACTCCATCGTCATCGGGCTCGGCCGTACTATCCTTTGGATAAATGTCCATACGGATATAACCATCGTTGCCGATATAAGGTCTGAACACCAGTTGGGTACCGGTGGGAAGGAACTTAACTGTTCCCTTTGTCTCGGTTCCTGCAGCGGAAATACTTGTGCTTTCTCGATAACCAAGCTTTCTACCAATTAGCACGGATCCTTCCTGCTTGTTCAAAGCCAGTATCTTGGGATTTGCGAGGACTGTAACATCTGTTATTGTTTCCAATGCAGTGACGAGCGCCTGCACATTGTTCGTTGAGACTCCCGCAGTCAATCCTCGTGCCGTTGCAGGATCATTTGCGAAATCAAAGGTCTCAATCGGCGTTCCATGACCACCCACGATATTCGACGGGAAGTCGGAAACAGCAACACCGCTGAGCAGATTCCAATCTATACCAAATTGCATGTCTTCTGTGAGCAGAGCGCTTAAAATCGTAGCTTCAACAAGGACCTGTTTCGGCTTAATATCGAGAGATTTAATGACCTCTCTTGCCATTTCGATTTTTTCTGGAAAGTCATAAACAACAATCTTGTCGTTTAATGCCATACTATCACCACCACCTCCTGAACCGAGAGAACCACCTCCACTACCAGAAGATGAACCGCCGCTGCTTCCGCCTCCACTACCCCCAGATATAGTTTTTTCTGAGGCAGTACTAGCCTGAACCACGGCATCTCCGCTCAAAACCGGCATGATCAGCTTACTGGCTTCTTCTGCGGTAATGTAATATAAAGTAAAGACCTCATGGACTTTCCGTGCCGGGTCATTCTTCAACTTTTGGTATTCGTCCTTGGTATAAACCTTGATTAGCTGGCCCTCTTGCTCATATCTGAAGTTCTCGCCTAAAATCGCATCCATAGCATCTTCGAAGGTAATATTCTTAAGACTCCTGAACGCCAATACACCGTCGACATTAGGCGATGGCACAATGTTCTTTTCACAGAGACTGCCAAGCATTGCCAAAGCCTTGCGTACGCCAAAGTCCTCCTCGACTTCGAACTTGTCAATTATCTGGGACGGCTCGCCGGTGGGTGCATTCGCACCAGCGGTGGTTGTTGCTATCAACATTATCAACACAAAGCCCCACACAAACAGGCTTCTCTGTATTTTCGTCTTGTTATTCGTAACTTTATCACAATACATAATTTGGCTCCTTTTTTTCATCATATAACAATCATTTATCAATCATTGACACTTGTGTAAGTCTCAACGTTACTTCTGCTTCTCTACACTTTATGACCACCATGTTCTCTTTTATCTCAATCACTTCACATTCATATATATCAACTCCATCACGGATGAGCACTTTATCGCCCACTGATACCACCTTATTGTTGATAAAAGCGCGGGGATTGTTGCTCAACACTACTATTGCTTCCAGTTTTAGCTTCTCTGCAACTTTTCTTATTACTTCTTCATTACCATTTTTCGAAACGACTTTTACTTCTTCAATAACAGCTAAATTGCGCTCTTGCCCACCTTCAAAGTGCCGCCAGTCACTCGATGTAAAAAAGTCCCTGGTGATGACATCATTACGCCCTGCAACCTGCGGCAATTCTATAAACGACACATTTAATTTCTGATCCGACGTGCCTTCGACGTTCAATTGCTCTGTCACAAACGCCGCTTCAGCCGCTTCCGGCGCTTGCTTAGTGAGCACTCTGACCCACATAATGGCCATCACTGCAACCAAACATGATGCTGCTACGGCTTTTTTCCTTTCAGCCGTCAATCGACCGATAAACCCGTTAGCCCGGCCGCCGCGATTTGTCACCTTCTGTATCATCTGGACTTTTGCTTTCTTCTTATCCTTCTTTTTATCCTTACCCGACTTTTGCTCTGTAATATATGATTGCCCTCGTCTCCATACTCACCTGGCCCTTATAACCGCCGTCATTAGACAACTTTACCTGCTCTATGCGAATTAACCTGTCTAATGCCTGGAACTGGCGATAGAGCTTGAATATCTGCGACAATTCACCCTTACAGCGGATACTAACCGGAATACAATTGAACTGGTCAGCTTTCACTTCCACACCGGGTGTGATCTCCTGTTCTTTCAAATTGTTTTCATTCATCAAATCAGTAACGCTGCCTAAAAATCCGCCAAAGGTATTTTTCTCAGGTATATTTGCCTTATAATTTCCAAGCTTGTTCTGCATTTTCAGCAATTGCTCCTTGTGCAGAGGCAGTTGCCTGCCATCCGCAGCACCTTTGGCAATTGCAAGTGTCTGTGCAATTTTGGCCTGTTTAACAGCCTTCATTCTCTTGCGTAAAGGCAGATACCCAAACAGCACAAACACGCACACAATCACTCCAGCTACAACACATATCGTTAATTGTTGTCGTTCCCGAAAAAACATCTTTGCTTTTCACCTTTTTACAGCTCACGATAATTTGCCAAATAGCAATTTATCTCAAACTCATTTACCTGAATCTTGCTTTGGACTCCGGACTCGCCAGCACGATCCTTATTTTTTACAGTCCCTCCGGCAACCTCTGTCTCAGCGAAAGATGAAGACGCTCTATCGATCCCGATTTCGGCATCTCCCCGCGAAAAGGCCAGGACAACCTGACAAAAATACGGCGAGTCTTCCAACTTACACATCATAGTCGCCACATCGCTCGCATCTGCCGCCACACCGGCTATCACTACCTTGAATCGCACATTACCAAGCGGTAGTTTATTCTTATTGCTCAAGTTAGCCTGGACCGCCCTGACAACCGCAGCCGAAGATGATTTGACATCATCCTTGTCCAGGAACTTCTCTGCGATAAACTCCGCTTTTCGAAGGACTATCTTTTCATCAATCAAAAAACTCAGCTCTGCCAAAACGCCTGCAACATCAATTCTGGAATCGATTTCTTCTATGGATTCGGCGTTTTTTCTTAACAGGCTCATTTCACTTTCAAGCTCAGCCAATTTAGCTGAAACTTTTTCCGCCTGAGCCTGATTTGTCGCCATTTGAGCATACTGGGCTTTAGCTTGCGAAATCGAATGTGTGGTAATAAAACTCCACACCACCATTACCACAAACACACCGCCTATTGCGATATATTGCGTGCGATAACTGACCTGGCGCCGTCTGCCGCTTTTGTACCATTCCGGAAGAAAATCAATTTCTTTCATAACTCTCTCGTAACTCGTATGTCGCCTGACGTTTGCCACTTTTGATTTTATCCCAACCCTTAAGACTAAGCCCAACAGCTACCGCCCACTCACAAAACAGACCACGCCTGCTACTATTAAAATGTACGTTTGTTCTTGCACCTGACAAATCAAAACCTCTCAACGGCTGGGCCACTTCAATCTCAACCGCCAATCGACGCTTTAATACATTAAGTAAAATTTCATCGTACGCTCCACCCCCGGTAAAAATTGCCCGCTCAACACGCCTGCCCCTGAATGTCACCGTATAATACCTGAGACACAAGGACACTTCTTTTGCAAGGTCTTCAGCAACCGCATTTACCGCGTCAACCATCACTTGTCGGGTCGATGGGTCCACTTTATTCCGGTTCTCTTCAGGCGTTCGTTCCGCCATGTCCGACTTGTCTGAGAAAAGGTCCGTATCCTCCCGAAGCGATTCTCGCAACGTCTCGGCCTCACTGACGTTAACACCCAATTTTGCTGCGATTTCCTGCGTAAAATTTTGTCCGCCGATCGAAATCTGTTTTACAAAACTAATTTCTCCTCCCCGGCCAAACACAACGGTTGTAAGGCAGCTTCCTACATCAACAAAAACAGATATTCGCTCTCTGTCCTCCTGACGTCTCAGCGACCTCTCAAAGCTCCTGAATAACGCACATGGAATCGTATCTATTGCCACCGGTATTAGTTCGGTTTCTTCAAGCATTTCAATGTGGCTCTTTATCGTTTCGTTGTCTGTGGCGAATAAAATCAGTTCGTTTTTAATCTCGTCACCCTGCAGAACGCTGCCGGCAACCACATAATCCATAGCATCCTTATCGGGATCTAATCCGAATCGTTGGGTAACTTCCCTTCTTAAAGCCTGCTCGATGCCATATCTTTCCGCCTCCGCCAATCGCAGGCTGGTGATTCTTAATTTGCCGCTCGGCAAACACGAGACGACATTTCTACCGTTATAGCCGCCATTCGCAAACATCCGTTTTATCGCAGAAATAACAAAGCTTCTTCTTGCCTGCTCGTCATCGTTTACGCCGGCATCGATATGAGTTTCGTCCGCCGCAATAACAGATACCTGTTCATCATCGATCAACAGTTGAATCATCCTGATAGAGTTATGACCAATGTCCAACCCTATCGGCTGCTGACCTCGAATATTTAAACCCCAGGATACCATATTACTTATTTTCCACTTCAATTCGCTCTCCGTTATCGCTGCACAAAAATGCCGCTCTTTCGCAAACAACAGCGGGAATACAAATCATTTTTACGCTCATCTTTACTGAATTGAGATAAACCCGGTTACAGGCTCTACTTCAATCGTTTTGGTAGTCCCGTCCGCCTGTAAGATAACATTACCTCCGTTGTTGACGGGACTTCCCAGGCAATCAAATGTAACTTTTGAATCCGTGAAATTCACATTAGTAATGTCAACCTTGCTTAGCCTGCCGTCATTTTGGAAGTTAATTTCATAATCAAATCCCTTTTTCACAGGATGTTGTATAACAACGCCGTCCTGATCCTCTATTTGGTAACTTTCTGTGCTATCATCGAACACAACTGAGAAATCCTGTCCTCTGCTGATTGCCATACTTTTGGCGTACTCCAGGTCTGCAGTGATCATGTTTGCCGCAGAGCGTATTTGTAAACTTGCTGCCGAACTCATCATTGGTACCGCCG
>CAZSOR010000013.1:0-10950 GCA_964608395.1 uncultured Pirellulales bacterium | reverse complement strand
TTTGCCGCAGAGCGTATTTGTAAACTTGCTGCCGAACTCATCATTGGTACCGCCGCCAGCGCAGCTATTGCGATAATTACAACCACTATGATTATCTCTATCATAGTGAAACCGCCGCTTATCCCTCGCAAACCGTACATAGTGTCCTCCTCGACACAGGGACAATGCAACCTCGCTGTCTGATATGTTAAACCTGGCATTCCAACTAACCTCCTCGTTCTGTGCCGATACATTATCACCCTCCTCCGTTCTCTTTTCGTCCTGTTTAAGAGGCATCTTTACCCGCTAAACAACCAACTTTACAACTCGATACACCTTTAGTGTTATCTGACCTCTTAAAACTTATATAACAGACAAGTTTTTCCCTCACACATTCTGTATATTGGACGCTAAGAAAACGATATAAATGTCATTTCTCATACTTTCTACAGTCAAGACCAATAGAATTGGTACAATCGTCAAAACAGTACGATGGTAACCATCCCATATTTCGATATTTTGCCGCGTTCCAAAATGATGCTGTTATTCTCAACATATTCCGGTTTTTTCTTTTTATTGCACATAAAGGCCGATAAGCAAGTCATCTTGCAGACTCGTTAAGAGGCCGCATAAGCCGACTCTATTGTCTTTCGATACTTCGATAAAACGCACCGGCAGCCGGACTCCATCTTTTTGAAGTACCGTCCCCGTCCGACGACCAGGTTTCAATCGACGCTATTGCCGGGGCTGCGGTGATATTGACTATAATCTTATCCGAAGTTACACCACCGTTGGCGATAAATAAACCGCCGATCACGTCAATACTCGGTGTAATTGTCGGGTTGGGATCGCTGGGATCGACCGTTATTGGCCCTCCAATTTGGGCAAGCCCGTTAATCACTAACGAACTACCGTCTGTCATCAGTACTTGCCCACCGACCACGAGAGCCGGAAAGTTCTTCACGGCCGTGATGGAGTTTTCCCCACTTACTGTCAGGTCGCCGTCAACGAAAAGCGCCCCGATAATCGTCACATCACCAGGCATGTTCACGTCGGCGGCGCAGTAAAGAATTCCAGCAAGGTTTGCTTCGTTAGGCTCGAAGGACATCGTCGGAATATTGGGATCAACAATCTGTTGTGCTGAATATTGTGTCGAGCCAATATAGTAATTTATTGGACCAAAATCACTGGTTAGAAGGCCCGGCCAAGGCACAGGGGCGGAGGCAACCAATTCGTTTTTCCGCCCTTGAGGGTTTGTCCCACCTATCGTATCGACGGCGAACACATCACCGTTGATATCGCCATTATTTGTCAACGTGCCGCCGCAATAGACGTCCCCGTTGACGGTCATTTGCGTCCACACTATGGTGTCCGAACCGGCCCAATAAGCAATGCACGGATCAAGCCGAAGCTCGGCTTTCAAGCTGCTGCGGCCAATCTTTTCACCGCCTTCCAATCGGTATGCATTACAGTCTATGATATAATTGCAGGGATCTATCGGGTCTCGATTCACCGTGACATCGTAATAGTCGTTGCCGGAGGTCAGTTGCAGATTTGAGCCTCCCCTCCAATACGGGTATATCGGGTCATTGACATCCTGGGGATTAAGAATCAGCCCTCGGGCGTGCTCCAGGCCGGACTCCGCAAGATAGTCCATCTGTGTCCGTAGGAGCATATTCTGGCCGCAGGCCAATTCAACATCGCTCCGCGACACAAAGCCCAATGACAAAATCGTTATTGCCATAACTATAAACAGCACAACGAGCAGAGCGACCCCAGGCCTGGCTTTTTTGTTTCTCTTAGCGTTTATACTAATCATCATCACTCACAATACTGCCGCCATCGAGCAGGTTTCCCGCTCGGCCGCGAAGTGTGGCGTTTATCTGGCACTGGCGAGTAATGCCGTTTTCAACAACGTCATACGAGATACTTACGAGTCTGCTCGCCAGCGCCGGTAATGCCGGGAATACGTCAAATCCGAACTGCACATTGCTGCATTCCGGTATCATCGTCGTATAATTCGAGCTGCTGTATGCCGACCACCAGTTTGTTGCAAATGGACCGATCCAACTTGGATTTATCGCCGTACTATCAGAAGGATCAAATTCACAAAGCCGCAAATGATCCTGCAACGCTCCAGCCTCGATATAGACTAATTCGCCAATATTGATTTTGCCATCCATGTATTTGTCGTCGGCTCGCCACAGAACAACTTCATCGGTGCTCGCATAACAGACAAGCTTGCAGTGCCGAATCAGATCCGAAACTCTCAGCGCCGCAAAACGTATCTGCGCCTGTTTCAGGCTCATATCGTCTGCGAAATCATTTGCTGTGTCCAGGACATAAGCCAACGTCACTACAGCAGTCACAACGATGCTTGTAACAATTAAAGCTACAACCAGCTCGACCAGTGTAAGACCATTTTTATTTCTCTTTTTTGTCATTCGCTCACCAACCGAATGATGGTCGCCATTTGTTTACCGCTGTAGTTCACTTGTACAGTGACACTAATAAAATTGCACTCTTCCAGGCTGCCTGGCACCGGTTGCGGCGACATAGCATGATATTCACAGGTGACCTCCCTGCTGAAATTAGCGTACCTCGAATCAGTATCAGTAAACAACGCTCCGTCCACATCCTTTACCTGCCCCTGGGCCTCGATATAGTTGTGGTAATCGTCAATGTTGTCAAAATCTCCCGACTCCGGCCCCGGAATGAAGTCATAGTCGCTGCCATTAGGATCATGAAACGGCAGTCTCAGGATCTGCTCCATCAGGTCGCTTGCCAAGCGGGCGGCCAGAGTCCTGTTAATACCCTCAGCCCGCACAGCCGCCCCACTTACAAAGGGAAGCAGCACACTCGCTGCCGCTATACCCAGCACAACTACGGCCATCATTGCTTCAGCAAGTGTAAAACCTCGCCTGCTTGTGCAGTAATGAGTTCGGCCGTTAGTAGTCATAGTATGCTTTTCCGCTGTCACTGGTTCCTGTGCTATCGCTTCGGACCTCCGACGTAGACGCCTTGTATATCCAGCCGTGACTGTTGTCGGCATTCCCTGGAAAATCCTCTGCGTCACCAAGCATCTGAACCGTACTTAGATTGTTCAACGGATTAACGGGTATTTTCATCAGGTAAGGACCTCGCTCATATCCCGCAGTCCCCACAGCAGCCGTCTGGCCGCTTGGATTACTTGACATTGTAGTCTGTGCGATAAAAACCGGCTCAGTTGGTGCTTGAGTCGTATCGCCATCCGGATAACCGGGTCCGACTTCCAGATGCTGGGTTTTGTAAACCAGAACGTACCTTCGAATCATCTGCAGATCAATTGCCAGAGCGCTCTCTTTAGCCGATATCGAGCTGCCCGCGACCAATGGAAGGACCACTACGGCAAGTATGCCAAGCAAAACGACAACGACCAAAATCTCAACAAGCGTGAAAGCTCTTTCTTTTCTCATCATATCACCTGTTCTTTCTGTTACTCCGATGTTTCCCCATCAAAAAGGCTGACCCGCTTTCGGTAATTACCTCAGCATGGTCGACCCATCTGATAAAAGCAAATATGATTGAGCATCGGTTCCCAACCATGTCGCCGTTCACATATTCCCAGGTTCTTTCAAAGAGCTGCATATGCAGCATTGTTGTCGGCCTGGAACAAACCGGTCTTCGTATCGAACCGCCAGCCGGCCTGGTTGGCCCCTGCCGGTTCGCCGTCAAACCGAATCGTATCAAGACCATTGCATGGATTCACAGGAATCTTCCTAACATACGGACCAAACTGTCCGATTCGTGCCGTCATTGCACTTTTGAAATCCTCAAACGAGTTAGCGGGAGGATATAGATCCTCATGCTGAACACGGTATAAGGCAAGCTGAGCACGCATCGTCTGCAGTTCATCGATCAGCTCACCGGTCCTGGATTCCCCGTTAGCTTCGATATACTTCGGAAAAACCATCATTCCAACCAGGCCCAACACGATCACCACGATCACCACCTCAATATACGAGAACCGGTTCTCCTCTCTCATCACCCTGACCCTCCGACATTGTTCAAAAAAGGCTGACCCGCTTTCGGTAATTACCTCAGCATGGCCAGCCTATTTTGTCTCACTCCGCGATTTCTGCAAACCCATACCGCAGTTTGCAATGCGCGTATTCACCGCACACTAAGCTCTCTTGAGTTTCTAAAGAGCAAAGTGCTCAGCAGTGTCGTCGGCATGAAAAGCGCCCGTGGCCACATCGAAGTCCCAGCCACCATCAACTGTAACGCCTCCATCATTAGTTATAGTGGACGAGTCGGTGAATTGATTCGTCGGAATCTTCTGGATATAAGGACCATAGGCAGTACCTGCGACCCAAACGTCCCCGTCAATCTCAGTTTGGCCTGTCAGAGCCTCTATAAATGTGGCTCCCCCTGAACCAGGCAAGTTATCATTATGCTGAATCTTATACAGCTCGATCTGCGAACGCATCGTTTGAAGATCTGTGCACAGACTCGAAGTCTTGGCTTCGGTGCTGGCCTCTGTGAACTGAGGAATCACAATGGCAGCAAGGATACCAAGAATGACCACGACGATAAGAATTTCGACTAATGTAAATCCGCTTTTAGCTTTCATTTTTTGCCCCTTTTAAGAAAATTGTTAGTAGACTAATTTGATGAAACCTTAACATCCAATATGCTCGCTCCTTCCACGATACATGGTATCGACCTAATCGATACACAACTTTACTACCCCTGAACTTCTGTTTGCCGTTTATCCTCCCGAAATAACGAAATTTGAACAATTATCTGCATCAATTACTTCAATAATTTACTCAATCAATTCAATAACATCAGAACTACAATGTTCTACGTCCGAGAATCGCTTTATGCCGCTATTTAAGAAAGCCGCATAAGCATCCAAAGAAAATATAATAAATAGAATCCCCCATGCCAAATTAATGAATGACAACTCTGGTGAATCAGCAGTAACAACGGAACAATCAATAATTGATATATTGGGGTGTATTTTTGACGTGTATTGCTCGTTTGGTTTCGCCAGCGTGCTCAAGCTCTATCCGAATGTAATCCATCGTCCGCAGAACCGATTCAACCTTATCGGCCCATTCAATTAAAACCACCGACTGCGGATAACAGAAATCGTCAAAGCCTAACATCTCAAACTCCGAGACGGAATTCAGCCGGTAGGCATCGATATGGTAGATATCCAGCCTGCCCGTATACTCATTGACTATAACAAATGTGGGGCTATTGACGTGTTTGGCGTCCTTAGCACCCGCTCCGGCTGCTATTCCCTTGATCAGGTGCGTCTTGCCGCTTCCCAACGGCCCGCAAATAGCTACAACCTCGCCGCCTTTGAGTTGTGAGCCAATCCTTCGACCAAACTCAATAGTCTCTTCCGGCGAGTTCAAAATAGTAGTAAAATCCATGCTCACAGGCTAATCATCATTTATCATTTATCAATAATCATTTTCCCAATTGGGCTGGATAGTAATAACCCATTGTCTGAGCAGTAATTCCTAAGCGGTATTGATGATCCTGCATAAGACAAGCACGCCGGCCAGAATCAGGAATCGTAGTTGTGTAAATACGAAGCTCCCCTTTTAAGCTGGTAATAACCTCTTCTCGATAGTCACCAAGACAATCGACGACGGCGATAACCCGGCCTTGAATCGACTGCATCGCTTCACCGCCCCAATCACGAATCGCTCCGGATACAATCACTTCCTTCTGTGGATCTGCATCCCACCAGAGAGCACGCGGGCTCAGGGTACCGGTTTCCTTGAACTCAATCAACTTACCTTTGGCATTATAGAGCCAGCGCTTCTTTAAATCTCTCTCACCGGCATAGACCTCCATACCGGGCGAATCGGTAAGAACATCGGCGGCCATTCCCTGGGCGTGAATGTGTCGAGTCGGCTCTTTGTGCGTCCAGAGTTTACGACCGGTCTTCGCGTCCACCACGCAGATTCCATCAGTCTTCTGACGCGTCTCGAATCCGTAAAAGACTTCCAGCCCCGGATTAGCCGGATCGATATCAGCAACATAGCAAACGTCAGGATGACCCATCTCCAGCGTCCAAAGACCGTTACCGTTATCGTCCAAGACCGCAGCCCCAATGACCAGCTCATCATGGCCGTCAGCATCAATGTCGGCAGTAATTAATCCATGAGACCCCTGCCCGTGATATTTTTCTTTTTCCTGTGGTGACTCCCAGTACCAGATTTGATTGAAGTCTTTATCAAGTGCTTTCGTTTTAATAAGATTATACGTACCCCGCTGCATAATCAGCGATGGCGTTTTGCCGTCAAGATATGCCACCGTCAGAAAATTACGGCAATAATAGTTGTAATTGGGATAACCGTCACGAGTTAACCACGCCGTTTTAGAAACAATCCGACCGGTTTGGCCGTCAATCTTAACCAGGTATTCGGGGCCGGTTTGCACAAGCCCCTTTTCATCGCGCGGGTCGCCCTCGCCTGCTTTGCAGTAGACTTCGGCTTTGCCGTCACCATCGACATCATAGACAATCCAAGGCGAATACCATATTCCCGCCTCGATGGACCAGCCCATATCGTAACGCCACATCATAGTCCCGTCCGAACGATATGCTTCGAGCTTGTACGTTGTAGTACTCTTCTTCCAATACCCCGGTTGCTGATAAGGGTCGGTGTTGAAATTTGGCTGCTTGATAACATATTCATAAGTCCCGTCACCATCCAGATCGGCAATGCCCACCTTCTGGAAATCGTAATCGCCGTTGAGCGGAATACTGATATACGGCTTGGGCCGGCCGGTCGGTTTAATCTGGATCTCGCCCAGTTTTCTGATTATGCCGGGCCACTTTTTTGTGCTGGATTCATACAAATCGTAAACATAAGCTTTTCCCTTGCCGGCGGTCCGGTCTGAAAAGTTTGTCGCCCGATACGGCTGGCCCTTTGTCAAAATGGAAGTGTCAGCGGCCGATACGGAACTGCGCCGCTTGACTTGAAACGCGATGTCGTCGGAATCGATATCGAGCAGCCGCCAGCTCAGAAAAACCGAGCCGTCTTTACGCTCAAGAGCAATCAAGCTCCTGTCCAGCTTTTCGGCGCCCGATACGCCGGCAGAAAAACCAATAAGCACGAACAATCCAACCATCCCGCTAAGCAATAACCGACACTTCATAATTCATACCTCCTTTACAGCCTTGGTCAATTTTTCAAATGGTCGTACCCTTTAACCCGTAAATCCACAATTTGGCCATCGGACATCTTAATCTGCATTTTCTGAGTATCCGTTATTTCGCCGATTTGCGTTATCGGTACCGGCTCATTCCAATTATCCAATAATTCCCGACAGTCGCTCATCGAAACAGTAAACAGCAGCTCGAAATCCTCGCCATCGTGTATCGCCGAACTCAACGGATCATCTGCCTTCATGGCCTCATCAGAGATCGGAATCCGCTCAGCATCTATGACAGCCCCAACTGCACTCTGGCTGCAAATACGGTTTAGATCGCTGCTTAGCCCGTCACTTATATCAATCATTGCATTGACACTGACCATATCGGCGATTTTTATAGCCTCTGTGACTCTCGGCTCAAACTCCAGGTGCTTGCCGAAGCCTGATCCGCCCAACGAACCTGTCACACAAATACTATCACCGTGCTTCGCACCCGACCTCCTTACAGGCTCATTTCCAGCCAGCCTGCTGAGCATTGCCACACTTATAGCAAAGGGATTCTCTCGTTTCCAGCTTGTTATATCGCCACCCACCAGGGCACAATTGTATTTCCCGCCCGCTCGGATAATCCCGGCATGAAGCTGCTTTAATTCTTCCCCGCCGAATCCCTTCGGCATCGCAACGGAGACAACCGCCGCAACAGGAATTGTCGCCATAGCGGCACAATCGCTTAGGCTTACGGCTATCGCTTTATACCCGGCCTGCTCTATTGTCGCTTGCCGCAAGTCGAAATGAACGCCGTCCAGCAGCATATCCGTGGTGACAAGAATCGACTCATTGCCCAGCCTGACCTGAGCCATGTCGTCGCCGATGCCGATTGGAAAATCTGTAGCGGATAAGCGGCTCTGGTTCGCAAACCATGCGGTAATTTCGTCTTCGCCGGCACTCATCGCTGCCCCAACTGCCTGTTCCAGTATTCAATCTGCTCTTTAGCCTGTTTCGGCCCGGCCGATCCTTCCGTTACATATTTTCCCGCAACATTCACGGCACCAAGACTTTCATATACATCGGATTCGATCAAAGTCGAAAACTTTTGGAACTCATCCAGTGTATGCTCGGCCAGCTTCTTTTGCTGCTTCTCACAGTCGGCAACCAAAGAGCCGACAATGCCGTGCGCCTCGCGGAATGCGACACCTTTCCCAACCAAATACTCAGCCAAAGCAGTCGCATCCAAAAATCCTTCATCCAGGCCGGCCGAAATCCTCTTTGTATCGAACTTCGTATGTGAAACAATCGCACAAGCCACATCCAGGCAGGCCTCCACCGTATCATCAGCGGAAAAAACATGGACCTTATCCTCCTGCATATCGCGATTGTAGCCCGACGGCTGAGCCTTCAAAATCGTCAGCATCGCCATCAGCGAGCCGTACACAGAACCGGTCTTGCCCCGAATCAGCTCAAGCAAATCGGGATTGCGCTTCTGCGGCATCATACTCGACGACGTGCAATAGGCATCGTCAATCAGCACAAATCCGAATTCGTTCGATGAGTAAAGTATCCAATCCTCCGCCAGGCGGGACAGGTGCGTTGTGATCATCGCGCAATCGAAAATAAATTCAGCGCAGAAGTCCCTGTCGCTTACCGCATCGATACTGTTGTAGCTAATATCGGAGAAACCCAACTGCTTTGCCGTACTTTTCCTGTCCAGATTCAGCGTCGAGCCGGCAACCGCCCCACTGCCTAACGGCGAAATATTCAGTAGGCTGCTGCAGTTCTTCAATCGAATAAAGTCGCGTTCAAACTGCTCGGCGAAACTTAACACATAAGTCGCAATCACAATCGGCTGGGCACGCTGAAGATGCGTATAGCTCGGCATAACATCTTCGGTATATCTGCCGGCCGATTTGACCAGAGCCTTCTGAAGCAGCGTAATTTTTGCCTGCAGAATCTCTATCCGGTCGCGCATCCAGAGCCGAATATCGGTCGCCACCTGGTCGTTACGACTTCTGCCGGTATGGAGTTTCTTGCCGGCCTGGCCCGTCTTCGCAACCAGAGCCGCCTCGATCGCCATGTGGATATCTTCATACTGCTTTTGGAACTTGAACCGCCCATCCGCGATTTGTTCACTGATTTCGATCAGCCCATCCTTAATCTGCTTAAACTCGTCTTTAGTAATCAGCTTCTGCTGAGCCAGCATCTGCGCATGAGCGATCGATCCGACAATATCATACTTATAGAGACGCTTATCGATAGACAGCGACTCCACAAAATCGACCGTCAGCTCATCAGGCTTACCGGCCAATCTTTTTTCCCAGCTTTTTTCTGCCTCGGCCATTTTATATGCTCCAAAAAAAATCCCGTAGGCGCAAATCATACGCCCCAATATTTCCTGTGTCAACCCTCTGTGCGGGCTAATTACCTAACCGTTGGGAATTTAATGAGATGCTCTGATGCATACACCACGTTAGATTATTAGCCGGAAATTCTTCGGAGAGACAGCAATACTCAATTTCAGCCTTGCAATCAAATCCTACTTTGATTATGCTGCAACCATGAATATGTCACATAAACTTCTTATAACCAATTGTAAATTGTTCGACGCTCCGAAGGATGAACAAGCCACTTCTATCCTCATAGAAAACGGTGTCATCACCAAAATAGGCCAAATCGAACCAGGCACCACCTGCGACGATACGCTCGATGCACAGGGCAGAATCATCGCTCCCGGCTTCATCGACATTCATATCCAGGGTGCCGGCGGCGCCGATATCCTTGATGCGACACCGGAAGCGCTGGAAGCCATCTCACGAACCTGTGCTCGCTTTGGGGTCACCGGCTTTCTGGCTACTACTGTCTTCAAGCCAAATCAGGACAATAGGCACCTTGCGCTCGCGGCTGAATATGTCGGCCGGGACCTCGGCGGGGCAAATCTGCTCGGCATCCATCTCGAAGGCCCATTTATCTCACCGGAAAAGAAGGGGATGATTCGGCCTGATTGCTTATGCCCCCCTTCCTCGCAGGTTCTCAATGAAATCCAGAGCATTACGGACGGCCATCTCAGTATGATGGCCATCGCACCGGAACTGCCCAAGAGCCGGCAAATCATCGCTTCTCTCGTTGACTCTGATATTATCGCCTCCTTCGGCCACTCTAACGCTACATACGAGCAAACACTCGAGGGATTCGACGCCGGCATCTCGCATGTAACGCATTTGTTCAATGCAATGGCCTCGATCCACCATCGCGCACCGGGGCCGCTGGTAGCTATCTTCCAGACTGAACACATAACCGCCCAGGTTATCACTGATGGTGTCCATATCCATCCGGCCGTTTTGAATTTCACTTATGAAAAGCTCGGGCCTGACCGTACATTCCCAATTACTGACGGCATGCAGGCTATCGGTCTCGGCGACGGCATGTTCATCTATAACGGCATCGAATACGAATCCAAAGCTGGAGCGGCAAGGTATAAAGACGGTACTCTTATCGGGACTGCTCTCGGACTCAGTCAGATACTCGAAAGATTCATATCATTTACAGATTGCCCGCTCGATACCGCGATTCGAATGGTAACGCAAAATCCCGCCGGCCTGTTAGGACTCGAAAACAAGAAGGGTTCAATCGCTGTTGGAAAGGATGCCGACCTGATCCTGCTCGATGATAACCTATCTGTTCACACCACTATTATAGCAGGCAAAATTGTATTCGAAAAATAGAGTGATTTACAATTTCTGCCTGAGTGAATTTAGGGGAAGTAATCGACATAGGTATGCCCTCACGGGCTTTCCCTGTCACACCACCGGGCATACG
>CAZSOR010000012.1:13900-32807 GCA_964608395.1 uncultured Pirellulales bacterium | reverse complement strand
ACTGGCTTTCACAAAGCCAAAGACGCGGACAGCAGCGGCAAACTTTCTTTACGAAGAAGGATGTGGAATATATCGCAGGGCTGGGCTATGACCATATCAGGCTACCTATAGATGAAGAACAGATGTGGGACGAAAGCGGGAAAAAAGAGGACGAAGCATTCGGACTACTCAATAATGCGATCAAATGGGCCGACAGTCAGCGCCTGAAGGTGGTTGTAGACCTGCACATTCTGCGTTCTCATCATTTCAATGCCGAAGATAAGCCTTTGTGGACCGATCCGAAAGCGCAGGAAAAGTTTCTGCTGCTGTGGAGGGATTTATCTTCCGAACTTAAGAAATATCCGGTCAGCCTGATAGCTTACGAACCAATGAACGAACCGGTGGCGGACGACCCTGAAGATTGGAACAGGCTTGTGGAAAAAGCAGTAAAAGAAATCCGAAAACAAGAGCCTGACCGGACAATCGTAATCGGCTCGAACAGATGGCAGTCGGTGAGCACATTCGACCAACTCAGATTGCCCCCGGCAGATCGCAATATAATACTCAGCTTCCATTTCTACACGCCCATGCTGATAACACATTACAAAGCCTCCTGGACGGGAGTCGGCAGGTACAAAGGACCGGTAAACTATCCGGGGCAAATCGTTGCTCCAAAGGATATCGAAGAATTGCCGGCGGACATTGCCGGGATAGTGAAGGAAAATAATGGCGTCTATAATCGTGAGATTCTTGAGAAATTGTTTGAGAAGCCATTAGCAGTGGCAAAGAAATATGATCTGCCGCTTTACTGCGGTGAGTGGGGATGCCTGCCAACGGTTCCCCGCAAAGCAAGATTGCAGTGGTACTCGGACATTCGTCATAACCTGGAAAAACACAATATTGCCTGGGCGAACTGGGACTACAAGGGAGGCTTCGGGATAGTCGGGCGAGCCGGCCGGCCCGATGAGGAAATGATTAGAGCGTTGATACCAAAATGAAAAATCAACTCCATCAACAAGGCTGAATTAAATATAATCATGAGCTTATACCAAATACGATTAAATTGTGCACTTTTGTCATTTCGACCGGAGGGCCACGAAGTGGCCTTCAAGCGGAGTGCCTCGTCTCCGCTCGGCATGAAGGTTGTCTTCACCCTTAGCGGAGACGAAGGGCTCGACTCCGCTGCGCTTCACTCTCCCTTGGGGACACCTAACGGTGGAGATGACCCAGGTAAGCACAGTTACTAATCAGAAATCGCATAAGACATACGTACCATAAACACCATGAAAAACATTATTATAGATAAATAGGCTGAGTCATCAAAATCAGATTTGGAGAGAATTCGCTTTACTTCTTACAGAATGTTCGAAAAAATAATACTCGACAAATCACAGTTGCAAACGACAAGTTCTTTAATGATAAGAACTTATGTGCGGCTATACCAAATACACCTATACACCTATATACCTATATAGTTTTCTTGTAATTATTTAAATTGACTTTATGTATTATCGGTCATATAATTAAGTTTTAGGCTAATATTACTATCTACGATGAAGCAAAGCTGCTCTGCTGAATGTTGACTATTCAATTTTTAAGTTATTGGGCGAGCTTGAATGACTGACGGGGAAAACGGCGCCATTATCTGCGAGAAGAATGGAACAGAAATCCGAAAAAGAGTAGGATTTGCTGCGAAAGTATTCGAAAGATATGGCGATGAAATTCGAGCTATAATTCATTTTGACGTTAAAGACAAGTCCAAGGCGGATGATATTTTCCAGGAATTTTTTGTGTCCATCGTCCGCAAACCAATTCCATCGAACATCCAGGATATTACAGCATATCTGTACAGGGCTGTCAAAAATGATGTTATTGACGTTTTCCGCCAAAAAAAATGTCATCAAGATCACATTCAGAAGTACGCCGAATGCCGTAAACATTTTGTAATACGAGAAGATCCCCAAAATACTGTTATCCAGACGGAAAACACCAAAAGAATGTTCCATTTAATTGAAAGTCATTTACCGAAACGTGAAGCTGAAGTCGTCATTCAACGGTATGGCCAAGGCTTCAGCACTACAGATACGGCAGAAAAAATGAATGTTGATAAAAGAATTGTTTCTCGATATCTTTCTGCCGCGTTAAAGAAAATGCGTGATTTTATTCCTGAAAGTTAAGATGATACGATATGATCTCCCATAATCCCGACATAAATTGTACGAATGCCCGATTGTATTACTATGATTTCCTAAGCAAGGAAACCAGAGCAGGCATTCCTGAAGGTGCTTTGCAGCACATAAAGCAATGCCGGAATTGCCAGACAGAAATGGACAGCTTGAAAGATCTGCTTGTACAGGCAGGCGAGAGGTTTGAAAGTGAGCAAAGCCGTAAAGATTCAGCTATTAGTACCCTTCTCAGACTTCACTTTGAGTATATAGGCGAACCGGTAAAATGTGATACCGTAAAACCATTTCTCGCCAGTCTGGCCGATCCGGTTTTACAGATAAGAATACCAACACCGATAACCACACACCTCGATAAATGCCAGTCCTGCCGCGAGGACCTGCTAATCCTGCAGGATCTGCACCTTCCTCACAAATATTTATGCCGCTTAGGCCAGCTCCTGGCGGACAAGCCAACTGAAGATTACTTGAGCTGTTCTCAGGCCCGGGCTGCCATTCCAGCCGTGGTGTCGATGGCCTTCCACGAAACAGATGCTGAAATATTAAAACACCTTTGCACTTGTCCCAATTGCCGGAAACAACTATATCTCCATCGCGAAAGCGTTCGTAAAGAATTATTGCTCAACGGGGCGTTCCAAAACGGATTCCCATGTGAGTCGGTCTCAGCCGCCGATATTTACGATTATTGTCTGCCTTACGGGATTGATCCGGCCGATGACCAATATGTTGAATTCCGAGAATCCCTTACCTCGCATCTTCGCAGGTGCCCGAAATGTCTGGCCAAAATGCAAGAGCTTCATAGCACGATCTCCAATATTGTTGAGCGGGTTGAATCTGAGGTAATTACAATTTATAATATAGATGAATCTGCTAAAACTAAATCGCCCAGTGAATCCGAACCCTATGCCGGCTTTCCGATCAGCTCGGAAATGGCAGGTGCTGAAGACAATTTGCACGTAGAGCAACCGAAAACCATCAATTTGACCGCGCGACTTAAACGGAAAGCCCATGAATTGAATGTGAAACCGTTGCTCAAAGCCGGCCTTGCCGCCGCCGCTGTTATTGCGATAGGATTTGCCCTCTTGCTAAATGCACCGGCAGCTAAAGCAGTAACCATCGAACAGATCTATAGGGCCATTGAGAACGCCAGGAATGTCTATATAGCAACGTTTGAACCAGGCAAAACGGAACATGAACAAGAAAGATGGGTATCACGTTCATCAAACTTCTATATGACTAAGGACGGAGAAGAATCGGTTTTGTTGGATCTTGCAAACAAGGTCAGGATTGTAAAACATTTTACTACTGATTCTGTTGAGACGTCACCACTGCCGGCTGAAATGATTACTGGGACTGAAAAGATGATGACCGGTTTCTTAGGTTTAGTTCCGTTCAGAGATATATCTTTAGTTCCTGAAAATGCCGAATGGAACCAGATGACAAGCAATGAATTAATAGCTGCCAGTGACACTGCAATATACGAATTGATATGGATTAAAACAAGCCCCGCTGGGAATAAAGTATTCAATAAATGGCGATTTTTTGTAGATCCTAAAACATATCTTCCCAGGAAAACCGAATCTTATACGAAGAGAGTTGGGGATAGTGATTATACTTTGAGGTCGGCAATGGAAGTCGAATATTTGAACGACAGTGAAATGGAGGATGTTGTTAAAAAGGCCTCTTTTTAGGCCATTTCACTTGGGTGACCAAAGGGGGCTTCTGTTCCTATAAACATCGTCTGTTTTCTCAACAAATAGATCTTTAGCCTTTGTGAGACTGGAATGGCCGTCTACAAAACCGACATTGACAGTCTTGTTCGGATGGCGACCGTTAATAGCATCCTCTTCCTGGCCGGACCATAAATCTTTGCCTTTATTAATCTTAAGCCCCGGAATATAAGCAGTGTCTTCTATGGCGTTGCCAAGAGTTGCTGGAGGGACATCCGTAACATGCCACCAGCCAATTGTACTGTATCCGCTGTCAACAATCAAAAGGGTCTGGGCGGGATGCGGTATATCACTGCCTCGCAAAGGCTTACCAACAAACTCTTCTCTGTTGCGCTGAATATCATCGGAGCTTTTGCATATCGACCGGTTCACACCGTAATTGCCATGCACAATAAAGTCAAACTTAGGGTCTATTATCCGTCTCGATGGGCACCAGAGCGTTGTCCTCTCGCCCCTGTTTCTTCCAAGGTAATCAGATGTATAGTTAAACCACCACCATCCCAATCTATCGAATGCAATACTCCCAGGATACCCTCCCGGCGGTGGAGTGTAAGCATTATAAAAGCCATAAGGGAAGTTCTGGTTATCGGTCTCGTACATAAACAGGCCAACGGTCAATTGCTTAATATTTGAGCCGCATAGAACTGCCCTGGCCCGCTGCTTTGAACTCTGCAACACAGGAATCAAGACGGCTGTAAGAAGAGCGATTATTGAAATAACTACAAGCAATTCAATGAGAGTAAAACAGGGGCGTTTCATAATCGCGTATTGTATATTTGTCATTGTGATGAGTCAATATTGAATAGAGCATCTTATATGGCCGAATATGTAACAAGGCAGGTAGTATTATAAATACTCACCTGCCTTGTTTCATTGCTCTTGCTAAGCACATGCCCTCATATAGTAGAAGGTCCATTCACATGTTACATAACAGGCAAAAGGATTATAAGGATCTACTATGCAGAAAGTTTCTGCGGATCTGACCAGTCTTTCAGTTACACAACTACCGCTCTCGGCGGATTCGCAGCCGTATCTTGTCATATATGCCTCGTAGTAACCTAAGCAGATCCCCGGCGAAGGATTCGAACAAAATATGATATCATACTCCTGGAGCAGCTTCGTGCACGTATAACCCGATCCGCCGATTATATTGCTAAGCTGGCTATCGGCAATATCGGTACTGTTGCCCTGTAACTGGATAGGACGGTCGGAAATCAAAAGCGCAGTGCCCTCAGTCCAGTCCATATCTAAGAAATTAAGGTCGGTTCGATAGTAGAATTTGTCTTTTGACAGGTCTACGCTCCAGGCGTATTCATTATCAATCCCTTCGAGCGCGACAAAATGGTTCTTTTTGGGAAAATGCAGGATGACCTGGCAGCCGCTCAGGCTCTTAAGAGTTTGAACATCAGTCTGGACCGCCCGGCAATACAAACCGGAACGCTGCACAAAATCCCTCATCGTATTGAGACTTGTCGCCCCGCCCGACCTGTCGACCATTTGAGCAAGCTGCTGATAATTTAAATCCTTGCCCAATTGCGAAGCGGCATATTTCAACGCCGCCGTAGCGCAGTTCTGGGCCTGAATACCTTCGGATGCTGCATAATCCAGTCTCTCAGTTAATAGCTGATCCGTATCGACTGTGTATGAGTAGCGGTACAATGCAGGCTTATTAGTCACATCAGAGCTGTACTCTATTAACGTATCAGATTCGTAATCAACGCTGAAATTCCCCAGCAAAGGAGTATCACCGCTAATTGAGGTGAAATCCCAGAAGTCAGTGGCTAAGAGTCTATTGGTAAAAGTATCGTATTCTTCGATCAAAATCGTCATCGGAACCAGAACTTCCGAGACCAGCCGGTAGTTGTCGTATTTCCTGGAGATGATTTTATCAAGGCCATCTGTTGAATGGGAAATCACAGCATAATCTCTTCCTGCGTCCAGCACAAAAAGCATTTCCGAACCATCTGAGTTATTCAGCGTCAGATGGATTTGCGTTTGCCCGTCGATATACTTCTCGATTGCAGAGGACTCGGCTGCGGATAGGTTCTTGTACGTATAAAGACCATATCCCCAGGGAATACATCCTGCAGTCAATGGGCCATTGACTGCGTGTGGAACCGAGCCGGTAGTATCAACCATTGCCTGGTTGGCGGGCAGCGAATATCTCGTATACTTTTGGCCGTCCCATGAGAAGATACGCCTGGCGTTCCACTCGAGGTTGAATTGTTTAGTCATAAAATTATCTGCCAGGGCTGAGTTTGGTTTTACAGAATCTCTGCGAGAATCTACATTAATTTCCCAATAGAATCTGTTACCATCAAATTTTACGACAACTGTGGAATTCATGGCCAGTTCGTTGGATAACCGGTAACGAACATTAAACGGGATTGCATCAAGCCTCATTTTGTGTAGTTCTTCAGTCAATTCCCGTTTGTCCGAACTGTTTTGATATTCCTGGATCGCCTTTGTGATTTCAGTGCTGATCGCGGTTGTGCTCGTTATTTTCGGTGCTCTGTACTCTTCATGGGTTGCCTCAATAGTACCGGCAGCAATCCATGTCTTTCTGGGCTGACTTGTCAGATCCTGAAGGATCTCCAAAATCTCAGCTCTCTCCAGTTGCCTGTCCCCAAAAGCGATACCGCTCAGAGAAAACAGGCACAAAATCGTTAATACAAAATGTTTCATTTTCATAACTACCTCCATACCATTAATTGGGTTAATAAAACGGGTTTCCAGCAACTATTACAAAAAAGAGCTAAATGTGCTTCTATCTCGTATAGCGTTTGTGAATCGGAAAATGTAGATGGTCTTTTTTGATATTTTTATAAAAAAATGAAAAAAAACCAAAAATGCTGTTTTTCAGAGCAATAATGAGGTTAGAAATTCTGTTTAAATCCATGAATTGAACACTATCGGCAAAATTGAGATTTGGGCCCTATTTCACTGCGAATTAACTTAACTCGTTTTCAGGAAACAATTTAAGCCAATGAAAAGACTCACGATGACTAAAATCGCCAGGGCAAAGCTTAAACCCGGCGCCAGGCCGAGAGCGCTGGGTATATATCCGAAGATTAATGCAATTGCCGCTACCGAAAGGCTATAAGGCAATTGTGTGCGAACATGCCGCATCAGCTCGCAGGAACTGGCGGTGGAACTTATAATTGTCGTATCGGAGATTGGTGAGCAATGATCGCCGAATATCGCGCCATCCAGCACCGCTCCGAGGCTTATCATTGTGATTAATCCATACGTTTGTCCGTCCAGAGCAAAGGCAATTGGTATCGCTGTTGGGATTAAAATGGCCATTGTGCCCCAGCTCGTGCCTGTGGCGAATGAGGTTATTGAAGCAACTATAAATAGAATTGCGGGGAACCAGGAGGGCGAAATTTTGTCCGCCAGAATCGTTGTCAGAAATTCTCCGGTCCCCAGGCTTTCACAGCAGTTTTTAAGCGACCAGGCAAGAATCAGTATAAATGAGGGCATAATAGCCCGCTTAATACCCCGCTTAAAGCACCTGAAAACGACGGGAAAACGCAACGATCCAAAAATTAGCCCGCAGAGCAAGGCCAGCGTCATACCAAAAATAGCGGCGGAAAAAAGGATAAGATGGCTGTTTTCAGCGTTACTGATAACTTCTCGCCAGTAAATCCAACTGAGCAATGAGCCGCCTTCCCGGAGTTTCGCGGGGCCATCGCCGTCAATCCAGAGGCCGCTCATATGAAATAATATGAGCCCGCCCAGCGGCAAAAGAGCATTGATTGCCCTACCGGTCGGCCTTGTCGGCGAAGGCAGATCTTTACCGGCAGCATCGCCCGATGTATTCTCCTGCTGTTCCCGGGCATGGTCGCCTGCCGCCGCCAGTTTCTCCGCCGTCTTCATCGGGCCAAAGTCCCGCTTAGCGATGATATGTACAAACACGAAAACAAGCATCAAAAGACAGTAAAAGCGATAGCTCAGAGCATCGAAGAACATCGAATAGCCGGTTTTATCGATGCCCAGCTCCCGCCCGATATCGGCGAATAAACCGACTTCGTAGGCAATCCAGGTGCTCACAACCGCCAGACCCGAAACAGGCGCGCTCGTAGCATCCACAAGAAAAGCAAGCTTCTCCCGGCTGATTCGAAATCTGTCCGTAATGGGCTGCATCATCGAGCCGACGATGATTGCGTTCGCATAATCGTCGATAAAGCACAGCAGCCCCATCAGTGCCGTCGCCAACTGAGCGGACCTTCCGGCCTTAACCCACTTCAGGAGCAACAAGATAATCCCCCGAAAACCTCCCGAGGCCATTATAATCTCGATCATCATAAAAATGGGTGGTATGAAGGCGAGTATCAGAAGATTCGTGCTGCTTGTCACAGTATCCGTGACACAGCCACTTAATGCTCTTAATCCCTGCAGCCAGGCGTCAATACTTAACGGGGCCAGCGGAACCGAAGTAAGAAAACCACCGGCAACAATAGCAATTCCCAGGCTGAGCAGGACGTGATGCGTCAGAAAAGCCAGCAGGATAGCCAGCATGGGAGGAACAATACTGTACCACATGGCTGTCGTGGGATTTTCTTCACTACGCGGGAAAAAATATGCAAGTAAGCCGCACACAAGACCCAAAATGATGATAACTATAGCAATTTTTATGATTTTTTTCGACTTCAACGGATGTCCATTCCAGACGCTTGTCTTTGCGCTGCGAAACTCCTTTTACATGGCATACATGTTCTCCGATGAGCACACGAAGCGACGGCCTCATCTTCTATCCCAAATTCACAACTACGAAATACAAACAAAACCTGTACAAATCAAGAGCAAAACCCGCCGGAACATGAAATGGAATCTTTGCTGAAATATTTTTCATCTCTGGTTATAATGCTCTCACTGGAATGGAAGTCACTTATAAGCCCTTTAAGAGATGAGGTGAAAACAATGCCGGATACCCTGTCGGTTAGAACCGGAGAAGAAAAGGATATAGATACGCTGGTGAAATTCAACGTCGCATTGGCTCAGGAGTCCGAGCGGAAACAACTCTCGCCGCCAATAGTCGCCCAGGGTGTGCAAACGCTTTTCAAAAATCCGCAGCACGGCTTTTATGTTGTCGCCGAAATAGCCGATGAAGTTGTGGGCTGCTGCATGGTGACCTATGAGTGGAGTGACTGGCGCTGCGGCCTGTTCTGGTGGATTCAGAGTGTTTATGTCAAGCAGGAGTTTCGCCGGCAAGGTATTTTCAGAAAGCTCTACGAATTCCTCAAGCAAAGGGCTTCGCACGAGCAAAACGTGTGCGGATTTCGCCTCTATGTCGAAAAATCCAATCATACCGGCCAAAATACGTATGCAGGGGTCGGCATGAAACAGAGCCCATACAAGTTTTACGAAGAGTCGTTTCAAGATTAATTTTTTTTATCCCGGATTTCCTGCCGGAATATCATTGACATTGAGATGAAATCTTTGTATTATTGGACTTGTGGCAAGCAGGAGTGTTTAAGTGAGGTGTATACAGGAAATTCCTGCTCAATAAAAAACCCTAAGTTTGAAAGGTTTTCCTTGACGTAAAGTTTTTATCCGACTTAAAAGGGGATTATTGGGGTTGGTGACCTTCGGGAAAAAGGAATTTACCCCAAGTCATTTGCATTTTTACCCGGGTGGGTGAACATCGGGTTAAGTCGAAGCTTAAATCGTCGTCGTTCGTTTTGTAATTCTTGTTCTTTTAAAAGGATGAACCAAAATGTCTCACAATTCAGTAAAACACATCACATTGGGCGTTCTGATAACATTGCTGTTGCTGGCGACACCGGTCCGTGCCGTGAAGAACTTCAAGATTTCCGGCTATGGAGGAGACCATCAGATATGGTTCGAAGCCGAGGAATTCGACGAACGCAATCCCGATAGTAACCAGTATTTCCCGGTCGTTGACGAGGACGGTGCGTTTGGTCAGGCGGTCAGCCGGGCGGGCGGTGTCGGCGGCATGATTCGCTGGACGTTCGATATCAGTGCGGCCGGGGGCACGGGCGGCACCTGGTACTTCCGGGGACGCGTCATCAATCCATCCAACAACTCGGACTGGATGATCGTCGAAGGAGATCCGGATGACCCGGAGGTTCCTTCCGGCCCACCTTTCCCCGGAACCATGTCGGCAACGGAGTTTAATAACGACGACGACCGGATTTTCGACGAAAACAACGGACCTCCCTGGACATGGAACAGGTATACCATTGAGGGTCATAGCAAAGAACTACAAAACGGTGAGAATACGATGTACATCTTTCACAGGCAAGGCGATAATACTGTGTTCTGGGATGTCTTCATGTGGACAGATGATCCCGGTTATGTTCCCACCGATAACGATTATCGAAATGCTATAATAGTCGCGCCCAGCACGGCCAATGCTCCAATTCCTGCTAACGGGACTACTGATGTGACGCAAAATGCGGACCTTAGCTGGACGGCGGGAAACAGTGTCTCCCCAATCAACGGGCATAAACTCTACTTAAGTGAGAACGTCGATGATGTCAGCAACGGAGTCGGTGCGATCACCCTGACACCCAGCAGCTATGCGGTGCCTCAGCGACTGGAATTAGATACGACTTACTATTGGCGCGTCGATGAGATTGCGCCGAACGGAACGGTATTTGAGGGCGATATCTGGAACTTCACGACCGAACTGCTTGCCTATCCGATTCAGAATGTAACCGCAACGGCATCGAGCAGTGCGCTGGATAAGGGACCCGAAAACGTCGTAAACGGCTCGGGACTCGACAGCGCCGGCCTGCTCCATGGAAACAATTGCATAGACAGTATGTGGCTGAGCAATATTGACGGGCCGCAGCCTTCGTGGATTATGTTCGAGTTCGACAACGTTCATAAGCTCTATGAAATGTGGGTGTGGAACTCTAACCACAGCCTGGAGCAGGAATTCGGGCTGGGATTCAAAGATGTTACGATCGAATACTCGTACGACGGCGTCGATTTCGTGACATTGGGGACCACCCATGAGTTCGCCCGGGGAACCGGTTTGACAAATTATGCTCACAACACGAGTATCGACATGGGCGGCGTTGGTGCAAAGTTCGTTCGGCTCACGGCCAACAGCAACTGGGAAGACCTGCGGCCTCTGTTTGGCCTAAGCGAGGTTCGTTTCCTGTCGATCCCTGTCCAGGCGAGCGAACCAAATCCGCCTTCAGGTACATTTGACGCAGCACTGGACCTGGATCTGGCCTGGAGAGCGGGGAGAGAGGCGGACAGGCACGATGTGTACTTCAGCGACGACTGGCAGGCCGTAGTGGACGGCACCTCGCCGGTGACTACAGTGTCCGAAGCCAGCCATGGCCCACTGTCACTCGACCTCGGCAAGACTTACTTCTGGCGGGTCGATGAAGTAAATGACGCCGAGACACCATCGACATGGCCGGGCGAGGTGTGGAGCTTCACAACCACCAGGTCTCTTATTGTGGATGATTTCGAGTCATACAATGACATTAATGAAGGTGAACCCGGCAGCAACAGGATATATCTGGCCTGGGTAGACGGGTACGACACTCCGGCAATAAACGGTTCTGTCGTTGGTCATGATAACCCTCCCCTTGCCGAACAGACTATTGTTCACGGCGGTTTCCAGTCGATGCCAATGTCCTACAATAACGCAGTTGGCAAATCCGAAGCGACTCTGACATTGACTTCCAATCGCAACTGGACCGTAAAAGGTGCCGACAGACTGGCTATTTGGTACATAGGCGATGCTTCAAATGCCGCCGAACCGATGTATGTTGTTCTAAATAACAGCGCTGTGTTGACCAATGATAATCCGAACGCGGCACAGGCAATTGAGTGGACCGAATGGATTATCGATCTTAAGGAATCTGCAGATCAGGGCGTGAACCTTAACAACGTCAATTCGATTACTTTAGGTCTTGGTAACAGGAGCAATCCACAGGCCGGCGGCAAAGGGATCATATACTTCGACGACATCGGATTGATACCTGAATCTGCGCCGCCAACAGAAGTATGGTTAGAAGCAGAAGCAGCCGACACCCTTGGAGCGAACTGGCGGGCCTATGACGACCCAACAGCATCCGGCGGGAAAAACATCGGCTCGGATATCGGTGACGGCGATGATTTCGACATCGCACCCGGGCCTGAGTGGGTCGCCGCCTACAACTTCACCGCTCCCGCAGGAGACTACAAGATTGTGGCCAGGATCAAAGCCGCAACTGTCGATGAGGACTCCCTCTGGGTCCGGATAGTAGGGATGACAAGTCAGACGCATGAGGATCCCGACCAACCCGGCACCGGCTGGGTAAGGTTCAACGAAGGAGAGTCGGGGGGCCAGTGGGTCTGGGACGAGGTCCACAGCAGCGACCATCTTGGCGAGGTTGTGAACTGGACGTTGGCCGCCGGCGATTATACTCTGGAAATCGCCAAGCGTGAGGACGGCATGTTGATTGACACTATCCTGATCACCAACATCCTGTCTCTCGACCCGTCGACACTGCCGTAGACAATTGCCCGGACATCGTATGAATTAGCAATCAGACGGACAAGGTACCGCGGCATTACATTTTAATAAATTACTCAAACTGACCGATTATTGAGTCGAGTGAAATGGTGAATCGGTCAGTTTGAGTAAATTAAGAATTCTCCCTTTATCCAAACGAACTCTATCGCGTCGAGGGATTCTTTATCTCGTCACATATAGACTCGACCAGCCTGGATTCGCTCTGTTCGAATTCGCTTTTTATCTCTTCGGTGCTCTTTCCCTGGGCGATTAGCGCTCTGATTTTTTCCTGACGCTTTTTCATCCGGTCAATATGATTCTCAATCCCGGCACGATTCGTCATTTCGCTATGACCGCTGCAGAATTTTCCCGCATCTATTGTACCAAGCATTTTAGTCAGCGTCTTTACATGCTCGAAGGAGTTGCCCCCTTTATAAGAATGGATCAGTTGAGCTCTTGTGAGAAATATCTGGTCTCCGATAAAGGCGGTCTTTTCTTCGGGAAAATAAATTACGGTGTCACCAGTCGTGTGGCCTACGCCGAAATACCACAGATCAACCGTTTTTGAGCCAAGATGTATATTCATCTTTTCACTGAATGTCACCGACGGTACGAAAGGCGCCAAGTCCGCCCCGGTCCATTCCGACGCAGCACCGCTTCTGCCGGGCAGGAAGAAATCCTTCCGGCAATTCTCGTGCGATATGATGGTCACCGTTTCGGGGAAATAGCGATTTCCGACGATATGATCACCGTCACCGTGGGTATTCACGAGGTACTTAATTGGTTTGTCGGTTATCCGCTTAATTGCTTCGATGACCTGGTCGACCGATGCCTTGTCCATTTTCGCATCGATCACGAGCACACCGTCATCGCCAATATACGCTCCCCCCTGCGCGCCCCGTTCGCCCACAATCTCAAACAGTCTGTCGGATATCTTCTTGAACTCCACAGGTTGTTCGGCTCTTTGCCGGCCAATTGAATTCGATACCGGCAAAAGCACCAGCATTAAAACAAGCCCAATCTTCTTTTTCATTTTAAATTCTCCTTTGAATTTATCGAACGAGCTTTAGCATCGATTTCTTCCAATTTGAAGCGTACACTCATGATAAAAGGTGATTGGCCTTTTATCCAGTGGCCGTATGTCGTCGTGACAAATGTCCCGTCCGGCAGCAGTTCCAGGCCCGGATAAGCGCAATCCGCCGCTTTGTGGTTGTCCATAAGCCGGACACGGTACTGCCCCTGCCTGCCATTGACAATATCATCGTATGTCCCGACCCATCCGACCCAGTCGCCCTTCGTCGGGCTTTCATGCGTTGTGTCACGGAAAGTAATAAACAGCCTTCCATCCGGCGCATACCGGCCGGTATGCCTGTCACCGGTCAATGCCCCGGGTAACTCGACAGGCTCGGACCAGGTACGTCCCTCATCATTACTGAAAACGGCAAAAGAATTGTACTTCCGGCTGTTCTCCCGCAGCAGCAAGGCGATTTGTTTGCCGTCAGGCGACCTTATCGCTCCCGGCTCACACAGATGCGCCGCCGGATGTTCCGTTATCACCTCCGGCTGGCCCCAGGTTAGGCCCCCGTCCCTGGAAATCGTCTTGAAAACCTGGAATTTCGTTCTCTTGCCGGCGCCGCGAAGAAAACGGCCATCATCGTGAAACAGGGCTATGTAGTCCCCATTTTTCAGCCGGACCAGAGAGGCCATCGCAACGACACCACCAAAATCGCCGATTGGCTGAAGCGACGTCCACGCCCTGCCGTCATCCTCTGAGACTGCCATCCGGATCGGATACAATCCCGAAAACATAATGAGCCTTTTCTTGCCCTGCGAATCGATTACCCGGTAGAGCGTAGGCACTTCCTGTGACGTAGCCCAGTTATCTGGCACCGCCAGCCGCTCCGACCAGGTCAAACCGCCATCTGTGCTCTTTTTCATCACGACAGCCCCACGCCCGTGCCCTTTCGGATAAACCGTAATTATGGTCTTATTATCCTCCAGCAGAACCGTCGTCGGATGGCCGAGATACTGGCCCGGCTCTTTGTCGACGACAATCTGGCGGTGAGTCTCGCCGGCCAGGTCAATCAGAGGTATTGAGTAACCTTTAGGCTTGCCCGCCCGTTCACCGGAGAATACCAAGTTCGTGCTCACAAGACAAAAGGCTAAAATCGTTAAAAGATATTTTCGATTAAACATGCTAATTCCTTTTAATAGCTTCATATTTTAACATAGGTATTATGACATGATTTGACCATTTCGCCACGTTTTTCTCATTCATCCGGTTCCAGAACCAATTTTAGCCACTATTCCAATTGACGGGAGAATACGATATAATCTTGAAACGTCCCAAGGCATGACAGAAGAATTCTTGTTTATGACTGGGTCGTTTGAGAATGCGTATTTAGGGGAATGACTTGAAATGTTGCTGAGGAAGAACCATGTCAAACTATAGTCGCAGAGATTTCATTAAGGCTTCGGGGAGTATTCTGGGCGGTGCCACACTGAGTGGATTGACATTGAGCTGCCATAAGAACGAAGCGGTGTATGGAGAATGGTCCGGCTTTAAATACGCGATGTGCAACGAGAGCATGGCGGAACTAAGCTGGGCCGAGCAATGCCGGATTGTAAGTGACGCCGGTTATGAAGGAATCGAAATCGCAGCGTTTACTCTGGTCGAAGAAGGTGTGCAGGAAATAAGCCCGGCGAGGCGAAAGGAAATGGTCTCGGTAATGAAAGACGCAGGCCTCGAATGTGTCGGGCTGCATTGGCTGCTGGCGTCGCCGCCAAAAGGTCTGCATTTTACGACGCCCGATGCAGCCGTCCGCCGAAAGACTGTTGTGTATCTTGAGACTCTGATCGATTTCTGCGGCGACCTCGGCGGCCATTATATGATTTTCGGCTCACCGAAGCAGCGCGATACAAAGGGCATTTCCGTTGAGCAGGCAAAAAAATATTTCGCCGATGGCCTGACAGCAGTGGCTGACCACGCTCAGCAGCGAGGCATTGAAATTCTTATCGAACCTTTGGGAAACAGAACGACCGATGTTGTCAATACTCTGGCGGAAGCATCGCAACTGGCTGGGCAGGTCAACCACCCGGCGATTGGGATTATGTTCGACTTCAATAATACAGTCGATGAAACCGAACCGTTTGACGTTCTGCTGAAAAAGCACTGCAAGAATATCCATCACGTACACGTCCAGGAAATGGGCGGCAAGCACCTCGGCACGGGAACCGCCGTAAACGACTACGTGAAGGCTTTTCAGGTGCTGAAAGATATGCGGTACAATCACTGGGTTTCTCTGGAAGTATTTGATTTCTCGCCCGGCGGCAAAACAATCGCCACCGAGTCCATGAGAACACTGAAACAAATTGAAGGCAAATTAACTTAATTGTCATGAAAAATTCATTTTATCAGGGGCCAAGACAATGAAAACCAAACTTTTCTTATTACTCTTTGCTATCGCCTGTGTTTTTAGCTCTACTGACATTTTGCCTGCCTCCGAAACTCAAAAGGATTTTTCGCCAAAACCGGATGAGCGGCAATTGCCCACGGCGATGCACTCGGAAATGAAAGAGCTGCCCAGCATAACGGTCGGAAAAGAAAATGCTCACATAACAGGCAGTGACAACCGTGCACTGCAGGCGGCAGTCGATTATATCGCCGGCCTTGGAAGCGGAATAGTGGAGATCAGCGAAGGTCAGTACGTGATGTATGATTCGCTGCATCTGCGTGCTAACGTGACTGTCAGAGGCAAGAAAGGCAAAACGATCCTGCGAAAAGCCGATGGGACAGTCTGCCCACTGGCCCTTGACGGCGACTTCGGCGAGCAGCAGTTCACTGTTGAGGACCCGACCGGTTTTGATGTCGGTTACGGCGTTGCGATTTGGGACGACCGCGCAGGAGGATTCCACACCACCGTCGCCCGCATCACCGGGCGAAACAGCAACACGTTCTCGATCGACAAGCCGCTTATGGCCGACTGCATGGTCGCCAACAAGGCCAAAGCGGCAACGGTTTTCCCCGTCATCAGCGGTTATGACATCGAAGGGGCACGTCTCGAAGGTCTGACGATTGACGGCAATAAAGATTCCAACGTCACCCTGAACGGCTGCCGGGGTGCAGGGATTTTCCTGTACCGGGCCTTCGGTACGGTCATCGAAGACTGCACGGTGCGCAACTATAACGGCGACGGCATCAGCTTTCAGCAGTCCAACGATGTCACCGTAGTACGCTGCATCAGCGAGAATAACAACTATCTCGGCATCCATCCGGGCAGCGGCTCCCAGCGGCCGCAGGTGCGAAATTGCCTCGCCAGCAATAACGGAACGGACGGCCTGTTTTTGTGCTGGCGGGTTCGGCACGGCTCGTTCACGAATAATGTCCTTCAAGGCAATCATCGATTCGGCATCTCCATCGGGCACAAAGATTCCGACAACATTTTGAGCCGGAATGTTGTCCGCTCGAACCACCAGGACGGCGTGTTCTTCCGCAACGAATCTCTTGGCATGGCGGCCCATCGCAACCGCCTGGAGGAAAATGTAATCGAGAACAACGGTGTCGAGCAGGAAGCGGCGGGAATCCGAATCCGGGGATATACCAACGACCTGGTCTTCAAAAATAATGTCATTATCGACACGCGCAGCGGTGAGGCGCAAAAGCAGACCGTCGGTGTTCGTATCGAAGAGCACGTGGGGCAGATTACCCTCGACGGCAATAAAATCGTCGCCAAAACAGCAATCGACGACCGGCGCCCTGAGAAATAGCAGTTCGTTTAGGAGAACGGCAAATGAGAAATTTGAAATTAAATCTGACGCCTTTAGGCCGGTTGTTTTTCCTGATAATTCTTTTCTGCCTTATTCCGGAGTTCGACAATGCCGTCCGCGCGGAAAACAGCGGCAGGAAAAAAGACTATGTCACAATCGCCACGCTCGGCCCGTCGCCGGTATCCGTCGCCGCCGATGCCAGGCCGCAGCAGGTCGTCGAAAGAATGATCTCCCACTGGCGGAGGCAGTTCGCTCAGGTTCTGCCGGACAAGCCCGATTTGATAGTCGTTCCCGAGGCTTGCGACCGGCCGGGTGGATTTGGCGCCGATAAGCTGCTGAAATACTACCAGGTTCGCAAAGACCATGTGCAGCAATTCTTTGAACGCACCGCGCGCGAGAATAAATGCTATATTGTCTATTCTGCTTATCGAATCATGCCGGACGGCACTAAGCGGAATTCGAGCGTATTAATCGACCGAAAAGGAAACGTTGCAGGCATCTACAATAAAAATCATCCGACGATCGGCGAGATCGAAAAGGGAACGCTATGCGGCAAGGAGGCTCCCATCTTCGACTGCGATTTCGGCCGGGTCGCAATGGCGATCTGTTTCGATCTTAATTTCGACGAATTAAGATTGAAGTATGCCGCGGCCAAACCGGACCTTGTCATTTTTTCATCCATGTACCACGGGGGACTGATGCAGAGCTATTGGGCTTATTCCTGCCGGTGCCATTTTGTCGGGGCAATTGCCGGCAGAGCGACTCCTTCCGAAATTCGCAATCCCATGGGACAGGTCATAACATCAACCACGAATTACTTTAACTTTGCCGTCGCTAAGGTGAATCTGGATTGCGAACTGGCGCACCTGGATTATAACTGGGAGCGGCTGCGGAAACTGAAAGCTAAATACGGGCCAAAAGTCACAATCTCCGATCCGGGCCGCCTGGGTTCGGTTCTTATTTCCAGTGAGCACGAAACGATCAGCGTCGACGAGATGATTAAGGAATTTGAAATCGAACTGTTGGACGATTATTTCACCAGATCGCTGGCATATCGGCACAAGCCGACAAATATGGAAAAGTAGGAGATACACGCAATGAGAGTTCAAAGAACAATAATAACACTGTTGACAATTCTTTCTCTAACGTTGACTGCGACCGCGACCGCTGCGGAGAATTGGCTCCAGTTCAAATACGATTCCCGTCATTCGGGCAACGTGCCGGACAGAAGCGTGACGACGCCTCTCGGTCTTATTGGCGCCGTCCCGCTGACCGATACCGTCTTTACTGCGCCGGTCGTTGCGGACGGGCGCGTGTATGTTGTTGACGGCTCGGGAGTTACTTTCTGCATCGATGCGTCCACGCTCGGAGTTTTGTGGAAGTTCGACACCGGAGCCGATAAAACCAATTGCAACAACGTTTCGTCGCCGGCCATCGCCGGGCGCTTCCTCCACGTCGGGACGATGGCGGGGTCTTATTTTGTGCTGGATAAAAACAGCGGAAAAGTGGTTAAGAAAATTGCCTGCGGCGAGCCAATCTTCAGCACCCCCGTCGCTGCCAACGGCCGGGTGTATTTCGCCACGCTGGGCTCGCAAGTCTACGCCCTCGAACCTGACGGCACAGTCTGCTGGATCTGGGATTTCGTCAAGGAGTCTCTTGGCTTCGAAGGCGACCGCTGGAGCGGAGAAGAATGGTGCAAGTATAAAGGCGGAAGGGTGACATGGCGCGACCAGTTTTGCTGTTCGGGCAACATTGTAGTCCAC
>CAZSOR010000012.1:10996-13800 GCA_964608395.1 uncultured Pirellulales bacterium | reverse complement strand
CGGAAGGGTGACATGGCGCGACCAGTTTTGCTGTTCGGGCAACATTGTAGTCCACGGCAAGCTGCTTGTTATTCCCGCAGGTTCGGCAATTTGTCTTCAAGACAAGGGCAGCCGCGCCGAGCTTCGCGAAATGGCGGACGTGCCGTCCTACGCGGGCTTGGAGAAGCCGGCTACGTTCGGACTGAGTATAAGCGAGGACGGCCTGGTATATCGGCAGTGGCACCGTCGGGACAACACGGGCAGAGTCGAAATAATTCCACTGCCCGGCAGCGGTGGCAAGCTCGACTATGTCCCCGGAACGGTCACTGAGATAAATCGACAGGGTTCGCTTAGCTTCTGCTCGGTTAGCATTCGCGGCCGGGACGTTTACCGCTGCCGGCCTGAAGAGAGATACGGATTCTGCAAGCACTCTCCCGTCAACGAGCAGGCACAATATCTCGGGGGCTATCCATCGATTGCCTCGCCGGTTCTTCTTCTCGATAAGGCAGTATACGGCGGTCTGGACGGCGGCCTTTATGTTGTCCCGCTGTCCGGAAGCGGTAACGTGTGGTCATTTAAGACCGCCTTTGGAAAAGCAATCTCCGCGCCCGCGGCTGTCTGCGACGGCCGGATATATTTCGGCTGCGAGGACGGATATTTGTATATCCTCGGACCGGGCGGCAAAGCACCGCTGCCATCCAAAGACCTTCAACTGCAAAAGATCAGGAGCCCGCTGACAAGCAAGCTGGCCAACGCGAAATACGACTGGTTCACGAATTTCGGCAATCAGTCGAGCACCAATTCAAACGATCAGGGCCTGAAGCTTCCTCTTAAAGTCAAATGGATACGACGCTATGAAGGTACCTTCAAGCATATACCCGTCTGCGGAGGCGGCCGGATGTACACGCATACCTCCGAGGGACAGATTTTCGCCGTCGAGCAGGAAACGGGCAGGCTCCTGTGGCGGCGGTACTGGCCCGGCGTGCACATCTCTTTTACCGGCCCGGTTTATCATAACGAACGCCTGCTCGTCCCTCAGGCGGGAATGAGACAATCGCAGATGCGCTGCATAGACGCTGCTACGGGGCAACTTCTCTGGGAAGCACCGTTCACAGGCTCGCCGAGCTGGAGCCGGCAGCAGCCGCCGGTTATCTACAAGAACCTTGCGATTTATGTATACGGTTCAGGAAAATATGCACCCCAGGGAACGGAAAAAGCATATCTTCAAACAGGTGAGCCCGTGGCAGCGCCAAGCGGTGCTGAGGTTATGAGCTGGATTTACGGCCATGACAATCCGTACTATCCCAAAGACAACTTACCCTTTGTGCGGGCATGGGACATCGAGACCGGCAAAGAAGTCTGGACCATCGATTTGTCTCAGTTCGGCTCCGGCGGCAACGATTCCGGCCTGGCCCTGATGGATGATAAGCTTTATTACTCGACCTTCTTCGGATATGCCCCGAAAAGAAAAGACGGCCGGCCCAAATCAAGAGGCCTTACAGCCGCGATCGAACCGATGACAGGGCAGGTAATCTGGCTTACAACGAAGCACTATGTCACTGCCGGCTGTACGATCTCCGCGGACAACGGCAGGTTGTATCTGGGCGGATACAATCCACCGACCGAGAATACCCAAAATCGTTATGTGATGTGTCTGGATGCCGACAGCGGCGCACTGATCTGGCAGTCCGAGCCGGTCGGTAAGGCGGTTAATGTCGTGACAATCGGCAGAAATCTCCTGTTCACTCACGGCTCAACCGGTCAGCCGAGCTATCTGATCGACAAGCAAACGGGTAAGATTCTGTCCTCCTTCGACAAGAAATATGCATGCACCCGGTTCACAATGTCAGAGCCCTACATAATGGGTTCCAACATGGATCTGATTGACACCACGGACGGCAACAGGATGGTCTCATCTGGGCCGTGCGTGGATGTGCGGGAGTGCGTGGGCGGTATCGTATCCAACGGCCGGCTCTTCTACACGTCCCAGGCAAGCGGCCTGCAGGTCTCACAGGTTTTCGGTGCCGAAGCCGGTTCCTGGACGGTCCCGTGGGAGCATTGAGCTAATCGATTGAAAAACGCTGCAATCACTGTTTCGATTGCAGTTCATGAGCGATTGTTTCGACCTGTGCCCAGACGCGGAGAAAGTTGCCGGAGCAGATTTTTTTGATGTCTTCTTCCGAGCGGCCTTTTTTCAAAAGCTCGTAGATAAGGTTCGGATAGCAGGATACATCTTCCAGGCCCTCAGGCAGATTGTCACCGACTCCGTCGTAATCGGAGCCCAGGCCGACGTAATCGATCCCAACAAGTTCTATCACATGCTCGATATGTGAAGCAACATCTGAAACGTGCACTCTTTGCAAACGGTGCTCTCGCTTGAACTTTTCGGTGTAATCGGCTTTCTCCTGACCTTCCAGATTGTGGGTCTCGATATAGTTGTTCAGGCGTTTTTTGAGTTCCGCGGCCTGTTGGTTGACCTTTCTGTCGATGAACATCGAGCCGAAATTCATCTGAATCACGCCGCCCTTTTCCGCGAGCAGCTTTATCATTTCATCGCTCATATTCCGTTCGTAGCCGGGAACAAAATGGCGGCAGGATGAGTGCGTCGCGACCACAGGGGCTTTTGAATGCTCGATGATCTGAAAGAACGTGTCGTCTGAGACGTGCGAAACATCGACAATCATCCCGAGGCGGTTCATTTCCGAGACGACTTTAACGCCGAAAGGGCTCAGACCGTTCCACTTGCGCTCGGGATCGAAAGACGAATCACAAATATGATTGGCCTTCGAGTGCGCAAGCGTTACGTAGCTGATGCCGCGATCATG
>CAZSOR010000012.1:0-10896 GCA_964608395.1 uncultured Pirellulales bacterium | reverse complement strand
GTTTGTCCCGGGCAAACAGCAACCAGCGCAGTGAGCAAAATCAGTATGCCCGGTATAGTAATCGTTTTATGATATATTCCTTTTGACAAGCTAATCACCGCTAACATTGAGAATAGTCGATTTGAAAGACTGATTTTCAAATAGCTGCTTTGCAAGCATGGCATATCCCCGTCCCAACGGATGGCTGGCGTCACGATATAACTCGCTGGGCAGCGACGGAGGGACACAATAGGCAACTTTGTTTTGCCGAAGCCACATCTCAATTTCACTTTTCATCTTCTGATAGGTCTTGTAGCTTTCCGGCTTCAACATGTGCTCGTTAAAAGGCCCAACCACAACAAATACGGTATTTTTTCTTGCCTTCAAAAAATCAATCGTCTGCCGGAAGAATCGCCATTGCAGCGATTGTGCCGGCTCGACCCATTGAAAATCTTCCTGTGCAATGCCTTTCTCTGTCCAGGAAACATTTTCCTGTAGATTATCCTGCGAAGCGGGAAGTTCGAACGTAACGGCACCCAAAGGATTCTCATAGGGATGCTCCAGCGTCCAGTTCGGAAGGTCCATGTTCTCGAAGTAGACGATTCGCAAATGGGACGCCCAGCCAAAGAACGGTACATATCGCTCCACCGCAGCGGAGAACCGTTTGGAAAAGGAATCCTTGTAACAGGGAATCTTCGGGAAAAACTGCGGCACCAGCTTCGGATGATTGAAATGGAACTCCTTTTCGGTCTGCAGGTCGTGCTTCGCCGAACTCATCCATAAGGGATTGAATTGTATAATCACGTTCTTGCCCGAAATGTCCCGGCCGTAGTACCTGAGCAGTCCCCCCAGCGCCCCGGGATGAAAACCGTCCACTCCCAGGTTGGCGAAGCTGTCCCTCCCAGCGTTTTGATTGAGATAGTGCGACAGCGTATTGTCCGCGGAGACATAATGTCCCCAGATGACAGAATCGCCGACCACGAGCGTCTCGTACTTCGAGCAGGCCCATCGACAATTACGGCCGTACAGCCAATAGTCGTTGCCCAACGTGTACGGCAGCCGGTAATCGTCGCCGGGAGCAAACTTTTCGAGCCTTCCCCAGAGCGCCGGGCCGAGGCAAAGTAACGCCGAGCAGACAATTGCAGCTATTATCCATTCTCGCCCGGATAATCGTATGTTGTTGGAGCTAAACGGAGTCTTGGCCTTGTCCGCTTCGTTCATAATTTCTTCTCTTTTTGTGCCGTTGTGTTTCATATTCTATTGATCAGAACTGCAAATAGATAAATCCCTGCTCACTCGACGGGGCAAAAACAGCTAAATAGAGAATCATCCCTACAACGATTCCGATGCGCACGGGCGCCAGGTCAAAAATCCATCTGAGCCTGGATTCGTGCGCAAACTGATAAAGCCAGACAATAAGAATCAGAATCAAAGCCCAAACGGGACAATTGGGATTCGCCCAGCCTGAGCTGAATATTCTTGTTATGATTAACCACGCGTCGCCGATGCTTTCCGCCCGGAAGAAAATCCATGCGAACGTAACGAAGGCGAACACGAGCAGTTGCTTGACCAATTTCGGCACCTTATCCCTGTAGAACGGAGTTCTTTCCAGCTCCCGCGTGACAAAGCGTCCGAAGGCGTGCACCGCGCCCCAGATGACGAACGTCCAGGCCGCCCCGTGCCACAAGCCGGAAATCACCATGGTCAGGAACATGTTTCTGTATGTGCCGAGAGTGCCTTTGCGGTTGCCGCCCAGCGGAATATACACGTAGTCCTTAAACCACGAGGAGAGGCTGATGTGCCACCTCGCCCAGAAATCGCCCAGACCGGTTGCCAGGTACGGATTGTTGAAATTCAGCATCAGATTGAAACCCATCATCCGTGCCACGCCCCGCGCCATGTCGGTATAGCCGCTGAAGTCGAAGTATATCTGCCAGCAGAACAGAAACGTCGCCAGGATCAACGCGGGCGACTGATACTGCTCGGGAGCGGCGTAGATATTATCCACGTAAAGGGATAAGTAATCGGCAAGGGCGACCTTCTTGAACATTCCCACGATAAAGAGCGACAGGCCGTCCGTGACATCCTGCGTTGAGACTTTGGGAACCTTGTGCAACTGGGGCAGCAGGTTCTTTGCCCGTTCGATCGGCCCGGCCAGCAGCCGAGGAAAGAGCGAGACAAAGGCCGCGTATGCGATGAGGCTGTTTTCCTTTTCCATGTTGCCGCGATAATAATCGATGGTATAGCTCATCGACTGAAAGACGTAGAACGATATGCCGATCGGCAAGAGAAAACCGGGCTCGGGGATGGCGTATGAGATGTTCAATGACAACAAGAGCGCGTTCAGGTTCTCAGTAACGAAACCGCCATATTTAAAGAAGCCCAGCAGAGCGATATTGTTGATGATACTGACTGAAAGCCACATCTTTCTGTGCTGGCTTTTGGCCATTTTCGTTACCACCGTATAGTCAAGCAGCGTCGAATAGCCGATGAGAATCAGATACAGAGGATTGAAGTATGCGTAGAAGAAATAGGAAGCGGCCAGGAGCCACGGGAGCCTGAATCTGGTTCCTTTGAGGACGAGATACACAGGGTAGACAACCAGGAAGAAAAGTGCGAACGGCCAAGTGTGAAACAGCATCTCGTGACTTTCTATTGCATTAATACGCGAATATGTGCTTCGACCGACGCGGCAAGATCTTCCAGGCCATAGCCGCCTTCAAGTACGGAAACCAGCCGGCCCGCACAGTACTTCTCGGCGATACTCTTGACAATCTGCGTCAGTTTCGCAAATCCCTGCTCAGTGACTCTCATGCCGCCGAGCAGATCGCCCTCGTGCGCGTCGAATCCCGCAGAGACGAGAACGAAGTCCGGAGCAAACGAAGAGGCAGCAGGTACCAGTTTCTCTTCAAAAGCTTTCACGTAGCTCTCGTCTCCGGAGCCGGCCGGAAGCGGGACATTAATGTTGGTTTGCATGCCTTTTCCGCTGCCCTTTTCCCCTTCGCTCCCGCTGCCCGGATAGAACGGATACTGGTGGACGCTGAAGTAAAGCACGTTAGGGTCATCGTAAAATGCCGCCTGCGTTCCGTTGCCGTGGTGCACGTCCCAATCCACGATGAGAACTTTCGGCAGGCTGTATTTCTCCTGGATGTATTTCGTGCCGATGGCTACGTTATTAAATATACAGAATCCCATCGCTCGATTTTCAAGAGCGTGGTGACCGGGCGGGCGGACGGCACAGAAGGCGTTAGTGACTTTCTGCTCCATGACAGCGTCGATTGCGGTGAGCACCCCCCCCGCCGCCATTACCGCAGCTTCATAGGACTTCAGCGATATCGGAACATCCCCGCTATCCAGATACCCGGCACCGTTTTCAGAGCTGCTTCTGGCCCGGTCAATATACTCGGGCGCATGAACCGTCTCGATCCAGTGCCGGTCGGCCGGCGAGGGTTTTAGTTCGAGAAGTTGAGAATAGAGTCCTGCAGCCTTAAGCTGCTTGATTATCCGGACAAGTCTCTCGGGACATTCCGGGTGGCCGGGGGTGGTTTTATGCTCGGTGTATATATCATCATAAACCAGTCCCGTTTTAGCCGTGTTTTGCGTTTGTTTTTCACTATTCATTTTTGGCTCGCTTGATACATTGTCAGGTGCGTTTCTGACACACCTAAATCCGATGGCGTCACTTGCCAGGCACGTATCGTCGATGGATGGATCGCTTGAGCGATACGCAGACCGGCACGTCTCGGCGCTCGACTTCCAGGACCCGCCCCGAAGGACCCTTTCCTTTCCCTCCTTCGGCCCCCTTGGGTCTTTCTCGGGGCTTTGGCTGTAATAATTCCCGGCATACAAATCATTACACCATTCCGCCACGTTGCCGTGCATGTCGTATAGGCCCCACGGATTGGGCTGCTTTTGCCCGCCAGTATGGGTCTTTCCAGTTGAGTTGTCAACGCACCAGCCAAAGGTTCTCAGCTTTGCTTTATTGTTGCCAAAGCTGTATTCCGTGCTTGTTCCAGCCCGGCAGGCATACTCCCATTCGGCCTCGGTGGGCAGTCTGTATCCGTTGGCGGCAAAGTTGCAGTCCCAGGTTTCTTCATCATAGCAGGGCTCAAGTCCTTCTGCAAGCGACCGTTCATTGCAGTACATGGTTGCATCCGTCCAGTTGATCTGCTCTAAAGGATTGTCCGGATTCTTGAAGTGAGAAGGATCTGGCAGTTGATACTTTTTGAACTGGTCCTGCGTCACTTCATAAACGTCCATCCAGAACGGGCTGACCCACACTTTGTGCACGGGCCTCTCGTCGGATCCTCCTTTCTCGCTTCCCATCTCGAACCACCCGCCCGGAACAGCAACCATTTCTATGCCGGACTTCGTCGTGATAACCTTTGGCCTCTTTGGAGTTCCATAGTCATCGACTTTTTTACAGGATATCCCAAAGAGAATAAATGTAATCAAAAACAGGATTTCTGCTGTCAGTTTCATAGGTCTATCTCTCACTCACAATCCCTCGCTTTTCTCTTTAAGGCTTGGACTCGAAGGTCGGCGGAATCCAGTCATAATCCCAGTGATGGCCGATCCATCCAGGTGGACTGATAGTGATGGTTTTGCCGTCAGCAACACGAAGAATACAGAGAGAACTATGTACTCTCCAACTGCCGTTTGAAGGGATCTTAACGTATGCTATGTATCGCCCGCAGTGCGACCACCGACCACAAGGATCTTGACCCATGACCTCCGCATTGTCGGGCGGACTGATTATTTTACCGTCGGTGCCACCCGGCAGAGATGGGTCGAACTTGCGAATAGCGATGCCCCCGCCGGCGTTCCAGCACATCCATTTGCCGTCGGGAGAGAAAGCGGGATGACACTCGCCGAAATCCCCGGGATAATTTGGCATCTTTCGTATTTCGCCTCCCTTTGACGACATGAAATCTATCGTATATTGGCGGCCAAGGTAGTCGCGAATCTCAAAGATGAACCACTCGCCGTCGGAGGTCATATCCGCAAGCCACACGTTTTGCCTTACGGGGATGGGAATGCTTCTCTGACTGGTGTGGATGTCCGTATAGACAATGCCCTCGCGGCCGCACAGAACAGTGCTACTGCTGTCCGGTGTCCAGACATAATCTCCGTCGATTTTCTTCGTCTTGAGGGTCCTGGCGTCCACAAGATACTTGCCTTGGTTATAAGTGAAGAACTCTCCGTTTGGAGACGTGCGAGGTGCGCGTTCGTCCTTGTGTGGTGTATTGGTGAATTGCTCCAGCCCGGTCCCGTCGGCGTTGATAATGTACAGATCTCGCGATAGGGTTTCCCCTTTCGATTCGTCAGGACTTCTCGGATGAATGGAAATGACGAGTCGATATCCCGTCCTTCGCAGCTCTTCCTTCAGATCCTGAACCCTCGGCCTGGCAAACGGGTTACAAAGCACCGGCATTTGCCATTTTGCTCTAATTGACTGTTTTTCTTCGCCGTGACACATTGCAGCAATGCCAAACGCCAACAGCAATGTAATCTTTGAGTAAACGTTCATATTTTTCGCCCCAAGAAATATGTTTGTAGATTACAACTGTTTTTCCCAAAGTCAAGAGCATTTTCCAGGGCTTTCAGAGTTCCGCCGAAACTCGCACAAACCTTCGACGATACTCCTATGTCTGCAGACTCCGATTTGGCCACTGTAATGTTGTCGAAAAGCGCATCGACGTCCTAACTTTGATCTTGTTGAAGCAAAACGCTTTGAGGCGCATTTCTTGCACAACGGAATCCCATACTATCCATAACACAAGCATCTACAAAGCTGCAATTCTCACCTGCACGCCAGGACGAGCGAAGACTGCCTATGCTGTCTTGCCATCCTCCGCCGCGCAAAACCTTTATCTCTCCTTCCTCAGGTCCTCGGGGGTCCTTTGACGGGCTCGTCTTATAGTAGTTTTCGCCATATACATCATTGCACCATTCGGCAACATTGCCGTACATGTCATAAAGTCCCCATTGGTTAGGTTGTTTTTGCCCCGCAACGTGAGTCTTCCTGGACGAGTTGCCATCGTACCATGCGTGTTTTTTCAGTGCGCGCGGGCCACTGCCGAAATAGTAATCTCTTTCCGTCCCTGCACGACATGCGTATTCCCATTCCGCCTCCGTGGGAAGCCGGTATCCATTCGCCTCGAAATTGCACTGCCATTTCTCATCTTTCTTATCATAACAAGGCTCGAGACCCTCGGCTCTGGAACGGAGATTACAATACAAAACGGCGTCCGTCCAAGTTACCGTATCTACCGGTCTGCCGGAGCCCTTAAAGGAGGAGGGATTGGCTCCGACTAACTTAGTGTATTGCTCCTGGATCACTTCATATCTGTCCATGAGGAAAGAATCGATCAACACCCTGTGTGCGGGAGCTTCGTCGGGTGCTCCCTTGGCACTTCCCATCTCGAACCAGCCGGCGGGAATGACGACCATTTCGATACCGGTTTTGGTTTTGACCACCGGAGGCTTGCTGCCGGTCTGCTCGCTGCGTCGGCATCCGGTGCCGGCGGGCAACATCAGCAACAGGCAAACGATTCCTGTTGTCACTTGACTCAATCGCATTCGCATCGGCTCGATTCCTGAATAACACCTTTTCGTTTTTTTTAACGATTCGTCGCCCGCACCGGGACCCAATCGGGCTCCTTGTTCTGGTTTCCGTCGGTCGTGACCTGCACCCATGTCCCGTCCAGATCGCTGACGCAAATATTCCATCCCGGGGCCTTGCCGCCTACCTGTTCGTTCGCCTCCGGGCCGTAACTGAAGGTGATGTACTTGCCATCCGGCGAAAAGTCCGTATGGTACACCTCACATTCTTTTTCACAGGTGACAATGATATGAACATCAGTCACCTTAGGCTCTGAGGAAGCCAGGTCGATGTTGCCCACGCACAAATCCCAGTCGGTTGCTCCCCATGTGATCTGTCTGCCGTCGAACTTGGAGTCAGGCCGGCAGCCCGTGACTTTGAACTTCGTCAGATCGAACACGCCGGTTCCATCCGCTTCGATCGCGAGGATGGCGTGCTCATATCCCATGCCGCCGTGGACGGTCGCAAGAAACCAGTTGCCGTCGGGCGAGTAGCAGATATTGTAGAGATGGTGCAGACCCTTGTTCGGGTGTTGTCTGTGTTTGCGTGTCTGAAGATCGTAAAGGAAAATCCCCTTCGTGGCGTAATCTTTGGCCGAATAGCGTTCGAATTCTCCCTTGAGATAGGCGATGGTCTTACCGTCGGGACTCCAGCATCCCTGCCGGGCGTTGTCGGCCACTTTGGTACGCCCGGAGCCGTCTATGTTCATATAGTAGACATTCCGAATTTTCCTGCCGTTCACCATCTCGTCAGCGACAAAGCAGATTTTGCCGCCGTCCGGGGACGCGTGAGGATACATCTCATCGACATTTGAACTGCGCGTGAGATTCACAGGATTCGAACCGTCGGCGTTAATCAAATAAAGCTCCCAATTTCCCCTGCCGTTTGTCTCGCGGTAGCTCTCGTACACAATCTTAAACGGGATATCCGTGAGCTTCAGCGTAGATTTTGGTGACGGGACTTTTTCCCGCTCCACCTCAGCTGCCTTTGATTGACAGATGGTTTCATTCATTAGTAGAAGGCTCAGCAAGAGGACCAAAACGATACGGATTGTTCCCTCAGATACCTTACGTATCTCAGTGCAGCACTGATTTTTCATATTTTCTCCTTTATTCAGTGGTTGTTGATGGGATCGGTACCCAATCGGGTTCTTTGTTGTGGCTGCCATCCGTGGTAATTTTGACCCATTTTCCTGTCAAGTCGGTTACGCAGATATTCCAGCCTCTTGCTCTGCCTCCCACCTGCTGTCCGCCACTGGAAGGACCGAAGCTGAACACAATATACTTGCCGTCCGGCGAGAAATCCACATGATAGACTTTCGCCGCACGCAGACATTGGACAATTTTTTGCACATTATAGGCCCTGGGCTCCGGGCCGGACAGGTCAATATCGCCCACACACAAATCCCAGTCCGTTTCACCCCATGTCATTCTTTTGCCATCGAGACTAAGGTCCGGCCTGCATCCCCTGACCTCCCACTTCTCCAGATCAAAGACCCTTGTTCCGTCGGCGTCGAAAGCCAGAACGGTATCGCTGTAGTCCATACCACCATGCACGGCAGCGAAAAACCAGTTGCCGTCGGGCGACCAGCAGATCGCGTAAATGTGATGCAGGGATGTATTCGGATGCGGTTTATGCTCGGCGCTCTGCAGATTGTAAATAACAAGTTCCGATGTCGCATACTCTCTTGTGCTGTAGCGATCGTACTCTCCCCTCAGATACGCGATGCTTTCGCCGTCAGGACTCCAGCACGCCTGGCGAGCGTTTGTAGCGACCTTGATCCTTCCTGTCCCGTCGATATTCATATAATAGACGCTGCGAACCTTGTTCCTTCCTCTTCCCTCATCAACAACGAAGCTTATCTTCGTACCGTCAGGGGAAGCGTGGGGATACATTTCATCCAGATCGGGCGTTCGGGTAAGATTGACCTGATCGGCGCCGTCGGCATTCATCTGGTACAGCTCCCAGTTGAGTTTCCCGTCGGTATCACGATAGGTTTCATACAAAATCTTAAAAGGAATTTCCCCGAGATCAATCTCCTCACGCGGATAGGGCATCTTTTTCAACCTTTGCCTGCTTTCGGTTTGTGGGCCGCAAAATGCTTCACCGATCATACTAAAAACCAGCAACGAAGACAAAAAAATGATGGCACCTGTTCCAGAAAACCTATTCGATGTGACGCTGTAATGCTTGCCCATGTAACCTCATTCTACCTAATTATATACATCAACCTCTCACAAAGAAGTATATCGAATTCGATACGGATAGCAAGAATGCAATTGCGTTTGCTGGACAAAAATGCCAGATAATAAAACGCAACTTTCAGAGCATATTTTCGGCAGGAGAAAGCCTTTTGTAGATGGCGGCGATTGTGTCGTAGAGGATGTTTGAGTTTTAGTGACTTTCCATAAGAAAAACCACGACTGCTTTCATCGTTGGAGCTAATAATTTATGGTGACGACCTAACTCCACATGACATCGCTCAGGTATTTTCGTGCTTCAGGCTTTATAGATGTCGGTCTTGTGCTTAGTTAATAGCCGCAACATCTCCGGAAGATTGATACTTCCAATATCAAGTATGCCAACATTGCGGCCGAACAGGTTACCCAGCTCCTTCTCCAATCCAAAGTAACATCTGGCGTACTCCTTCAACTCCATCGGAAAAAACTCTACAAGAAAATTTATCTCTTGATCTTCAGTGTCGATGTTCTCCTGGTCGTAAGATGAGCCGTGCAATCCCAGGTATTTCACATTATGTTGCTTGCAGAGATTGGCTATTTTTTTGCTATAGTCTCGTTCACTTTGGATCATTGAGCACTTTTTCGATAAAAGTTTTAAGGGCCGGGATATCATTTTTGCTCGTATCCCATACCACTTTTAGATTAACACCGAAGTATTTATGAATTAACACATTCCTCATTGCCTTGATTTTATACCAGGGAATTTCAAAATGCTTATCCTGAAAACTTTCCGACAGATTACGGGCTGCTTCACCTATGATTTCCAGGTCTCTGACCACTGCATCAATCATCATGTTATTATCTGAAAAATCATCAAAGTCAACTGCTGCAATATATCCCTCAATCTTCTCGATCGCCTCATATATATGGAGCAAATAAGTTCTATCATCCTTCATAGACAACCTCAGCCTCTTGAAGTACCTGATTCTTAAAATATTTGCTAATAGCCTGTGGGGTCAGTAAGTCAACTTTTTTTCCAATCGCTTTGGACAAGTTCTCTTGTATATCGATATATTTGAACAATCCGACTATCGACTGTGGATAAAAATCTATTAAAACATCGATATCGCTGTCTTCCCGCGGCGTTCCATTAACGTAGGAACCAAAAAGAGCGACATACTTGATGTCCGCTGAATTAGGATCATTCTTTACCGCTGTCAATAACCGCTTTTTTATTTCCTGCTTTGTCATATCTGAAAGTCTAAATCATGTAAAAGTATTTCTTATTTCAGGCTGCATATATTTCCATCTTGTTTTTATTTATTGAATCCAATAAATATGGGTTTGTAACGGCCTTGACTTCGACCAGGTCGATCTTACATCCGAACATATCCTGTAGTTTTTCCAGCAGCTTGAAGTAGGCTTTGGCGTGTTGACGTGGCTGCGATGGTAAAAACTCAACGATAAAATCAATATCACTTGTCTGAGGATTAAAATCATCCTCATTTAGGGCTGAGCCGATCAGTTCCAGGTATTTAACGTTGTATTGATTGCACAGATTGGCAATCTCCTTCTTGTGGCTTGTTATTAACTCGATCATAATGTCATTCCTTTTATTTTGAATATAAAGTTTAGATTGTACTCAAGGTTGTGTCAAAACAAAAGTTTGCGCAAAAGGAAAGCCCTGTACCAGTTATGGTACAGGGCTTATAATTCCTGGCGATGACCTACTCTCGCCCGTAAGGACTACCATCGGCCTGAAGAGCTTAGCTTCTGAGTTCGGAATGGGATCAGGCGTTTCCTCTTCAGTATAGTCACCAGGAAACTCGTTATATCAGGCAAAAGCCTGATAAATTCAAATTTTATATGCAGATACGTATATGAGACTGGCAATAGAACAGTTGTTAGTATTTAGTCGCTTCACTCTTTGCTAACGACCAAGTTCAACCAATGATTGATATGGTCAAGTATTCGAGCGTTAGTACCGGTTAGCTAAACATATCTCTACGCTTACACACCCGGCCTATCAACCAGATAGTCTATCTGGGCTCTTCAGGTCCGAAGACCATGGAATCCTCATCTTGGAGGGGGCTTCCCACTTAGATGCTTTCAGCGGTTATCCTTTCCCGACTT
>CAZSOR010000011.1:8745-36630 GCA_964608395.1 uncultured Pirellulales bacterium | reverse complement strand
TTCTCTCCATGATAAACTCCTTGTCTTAGAAAGAATACAAGTTAAGTTTTTTGATCCGGAAAAGCTCCGAATCACGCCCGCCATTATAAAAGCTCAATAACCATCCTGTCAAGACCGGAAGAATTCAAACTTATACTCTAAGAATGAGGGTTTTTTGCTTGAACTAAACAATCTATTTCTGGTATACTGCATTTTAGCGACGATAGAGGAAGCATCTTGTAGGTTCAATTCAGTTCGTTTTGTTAGAAATTTGGAAAGCGAGGCGTTTGTTCTGTGGCCCGAAAGTCGGTCAGAGGAGGTCCGTAAAATGGCGTACGTATCAAATCCAAAAATCCAGCAGGCAATTCCCATCGTTATGCTCATTGCTCTATTCGCTCTGAGTCCTGCTAGAGCCCAATCTCAAGATGGCAGGCCTATAGCTGACGCAGGATTATCTCGATATGCAGGGCAAGATCCAATCGTCCTCGATGGAACTAGCTCTTATGATCCGGATGATTCTGGGCCATTGAGCTATTCATGGCAACAAACATCCGGTCCCACTGTAGTTATCAGCGATGCAAACACGGCCACACCTACCGTTAGCGGCTTTGTCCAAACAGATGAGATTCAAGAATGCGAGTTTGAACTGATTATTAACGACGGTCAGAATGAGAGCCTACCCGATACGGTGGAATTGAAGATCGTTCCATTCTTCAGTGGAGTAGAAATGCATCTGGAGAATGATCTATTTGATCCCAACAAGCCAACGATCATCTACTTCGGTGGAGGTGATGGCATAAATGGCCTGCCGGTTTATGCCCAATCGCCGTGGGACTTTTCGGTCTGGAGTTCAAAGGCTAACCTTTTAAGTTTTCCAAATGGTTACAGGGCGGAATTAGGAGCAAGCGAATTACCAACATATAACAGCTTGGGCAATGCCATAATCAGCTATTTGTCAGCTATGGCACCCAATTACCATCAACCCATCCAGACAATTGGCTGGAGTACAGGTGGACTACCTGCCATCATAGTCGCCACGTATTTGAACCAGACCTACAAAGACACTCGATATGCAGTGAACCGTGTCACAGGTCTTGATGCAGTAGGACCGGGAGCTTCCGAAATGATAAGCCAATTACTCGACAGCGCCGTAGACAATGAGCAGTGTTGGCTAGATAGCTATGTGAGCACATCTAAGGCCTTCTACGGTGACATACTGAACGTCAGTTTTAGCAGTAGCTCCCACGAACTTCCACGAGATTGGTACGGGAATTCCTTAACATTGAACACTGCAGCGCTATACAACAGTGGAATCGTCGGTGGTGCCTACTGGTCTGTGATTGGTCCGGGCAAGAATCTTCATCTTGCCCCCAAATCGAATACAAAGCAATATATATTCAATTGGTATGGATCGTCTACATCAGGTTATATGGATTTCTATGATGAGTCTGCATATCCTGGCCGATTGCCTGAACCCGTCGTACTTATTGGTCCTACAGATGGTGCTGTCGTTGATGCCAATGGAGCAATATTGACATGTGAAGGGAGCGAGAACGCCGTAGGCTATCAGCTGCTGTTCGGTTCCGGTCCACATCGCGTTATGGATTACATGGTCATCTCTAATACATCTGAGCCACCGATTGAAGTAATTACGACATTTCCTTTTGAAAAAACTTGGTGGACAGTTATGGTACTCGACCAATTTGGCTCTACCATCTATGCCGATCCAATTCTAATCAACGCCGAAAACATCGCACCGCCAGTACAAAAAATTGAGAACGTGACTATTGGCAAAAAGTACGGTTCTATCCAAGCTGCCATCAATGACACCAATTCTGACAATGAGATAGTCGTCAAGGAAGGAATCTATCACGAAAATATTGATTTCCAAGGTAAAAACTTAATTGTCAGGTCAGTCGATCCCAATGACTCGGCTGTTGTGGCAGCTACTATTCTCGCCGGGGATGGTAATGATAATCTGGTGACTTTTTCCAATAACGAAGATGCAAGTTGTGTCCTTGCCGGATTTACGATTACAGATGCAAACAACGGCATTTATTGCTCCGGTGCATCCCCCAGAATTGTTAATTGCAACATTGCCAATAATGTTGACGATGGTATGAAATTGTATATGGGTAGCAACCCAATCATTTCCAACTGTATCATCGCAGGAAATAGCAGATCGGGTATAGCAATGTTCTTTTTCAAATCTGGGCGTACGACTTATTACAACTCTCCAACTATAGTCAATTGCACGATTGTCGACAATTCCGAGATTGGCATATCCGAAGGGAAGTCTACGGTACTTAACTCCATCATCTATGGCAACGGTGTTCAGATAACAGGTTCGTTTACAGCAGTGCAATACAGTAATGTCCAGGGTGGTTTCCCCGGAGAAGGCAACAGCGATGTTGATCCCTTATTAACAAATATGGAAAATGGTGACTATCATTTAATATCTCAGGCGGGCCGATGGGATCCTATTAGCCAAATCTGGATTCAGGATGATGTTACAAGCCTGTGTATAGATGCAGGAGATCCAACAAGCCCGATTGGTCTTGAGCCATCACCAAACGGCAGTAGAATCAACATGGGAGCATACGGCGGCACATCAGAGGCGAGTAAGTCCCCATGAGCAGTAAGTATGAGCACCCATAAGACTCAAAACGGCACCGAGGATATCTGGTGGATTCTTGAGGGGCAGGATTATCCGAGACTTTGGTGGGAAGCCGACAACAATTGATTATTGACGATTGTCTATTGACTATTGTTCTTGCTCCTTGGGTGAAATCTATCAATTCTTGGAATTCATTGGTTCCTGTTGCGTAAGCTGCATACACGCCTTATAATCTTATTTTAATAATTTTTCGCTATAACACACTTATTCAAAGCTAATAGAGGAACGAAAGATGAAAAACGGAACAAAGCAGATATCACGAAGGGATTTATTGAAGGCCGGGGCTGTTGTTTCGGCGGGTGCATTTGTATCACGAAGCGGCCGGGTTTTCGCGGCGGGCTCGGATAAGATGAGGGTGGCTATTATAGGCTGCGGCGACCGGGGAACGCAGGATGCTATAGATTGCCTCAGGTCCGCCCGGGGCGTGGAAATGATAGCGATGGCGGATATTTTTCAGGACAGGATAGACAGCTCTCTGGCAAGGATGAAAAAGGCGCTGCCGGACAAAGTCAAAGTCACGCCGGAGACGTGTTTTCTCGGCTTCAATGCTTATAAAAAGGTCATGGCGATGAAAGAGGTAGACATCGTGCTGCTGACGACTCCGCCGGGATTTCGGCCGCCCATGGTCAAAGCGGCGCTCGAGGCCGGCAAGCACATCTTCATGGAGAAACCCGGCGCCGTGGACCCGGTCGGCATACGCTCGCTGATGGCTTCGGCGAAGCTGGCTGACAGGAAGGGTTTGTCAATAGTCGTAGGGACGCAGCAGCGATGGCAGCCGCAATATCTCGAACTGATGAAACGCATCCATGACGGCAAGCTCGGCGACGTTGTCGGCGGACAGGCCTACTGGAACTGGGGCAGCTCCAAATGGCACTTCCAGGAAAGACAACCCGGATGGTCCGACATGGAATGGCAGATTCGATGCTGGCCGTACTTTGTCTGGCTCTCGGGCGATCATATCGTCGAGCAGCATCTGCATAATATGGATATTCTCAACTGGGCCATCGGTTCGCCTCCGGTTCAGTGTCTCGGCATGGGCGGCAGGCAGTGCCGGACCGGCCCGGAATTCGGCAACATCTACGACCATTTCACCTGCGAATACGAATATGCCGGCGGCATCCGCGTGATGAGCATGTGCTCCCAGATCGAAGGCTCCACGCCTCGCGTCGGCGAGCGAGTCGTCTGCACGAAGGGAGCGACATATACGACACGGGGCGAAGGCTATATCGACGACGTCAAGGGCAACAGAATCTTCAAATACGAGGACGAGATTCACAGCGGCGAAGTGGCCCAGTGTGCGAACCTGATAAGGAGCATCCGCGAAGGCAAACCCATCAACGAGTGCAAGCGGCTCGCCGAGAGCACGATGACCGTCATCTTAGGCCGGCTCAGCGCATATACAGGCCGGGCGCTTAAATGGGACTGGGCAATGAAGGCCTCGAAGCTCGATTTGTCGCCCGAAAAATACGAACTCGGCGATCTGCCCGTTCGGCCGGTTTCAATGCCCGGTAAGACTAAACTCATGTAGCGACAGGGCGGCCGAGATTACCTCTAATGGATAATAAAGGCTGGATGGTCAGGAGATGAAAAGTGGAAATTGCCATTCTAATTTGTCAGGCTGTGATATTAGTGACGATATTGGCCGGCATACGGTTCTTTAAGAGATACGTGCGATCAAAAACAAATGATTTCGCAACAAAGCAGGATATTGGAGAGATAGCACAAAATATTGAATCCGTTAAGGCGGAAATTAAATCCGTCAATGCGGAAATTGAATCCGTCAATGGGAACATTGAATCGTTTAAGGCTGATATTAAATCTGTAAAGGGAGCGATTGATTCTGTCAGGGCCGACAGTGCCCGTGAGCAGCGGATAGAACTTGCGGAAGATGTCCTGGGTCTGTTCTATGAGGCTGGAGAAGCCATCGCCGCTATTCGAAGCAGCCTGGATTCAGATGCTAAAGAAAGTCTGGCAGGCTTGGTTGACACCGTAAGGAAACGGCTAAAACAGCGAGCGGAGATTTTCGATGCGCTGGAGTCCGTGAAAGCCCGCTTTATCACGCGATTCGGCCCGGAACAGGCAGAACCCTTCGAGCAAATCAAACAAGTCCTGACGGATATCCGGAATGCTGTTGCACGATTGAACGAGTTCGAGATTGCGCATGGGCAAGCTTACGACGAAGATGAGAGCGAGCGACTGATAAACAAGATGAAGAAATACGAGGCGATACTAAGATCGGGCTACGAGGATGTCGATGAGATGAGCGAGATTGTTGACAGCGCTATCTGGCGGATGGAAGAAACCTGCAATAGACTCACCGTGAGAAAATGACGTATGAGAGCATTTGACGAATTACCCAGCCCAGCCCGGCGAGGGTGCTCACGGGGATTCATCTAACTGTGTTTCTGCGTCGTTCGAGAATTTTCGGGTGCAGGTAGCCGTTACAAGGCCGTGCTCTTTCGTTTGACTTAAACCGGCATCGTTTTCTTTGCATGTTTTCTTAAGGTCGAAGTCGGCAATTTCTTTTCCCACGGATTAGCTTTACGCGGCGTGTATCCGGGTCGGGCATCCTTTTCGGGCATGGTATCCACGACGGCCTGAAACTTATCAATCGCGGCTAAATGTTCCGGCTTCTCACTTTCGATAAGGTTCTTCTGCTCGAATGGATCGTTCAGCAAGTCGTAAAGCTGCGAGATTTTACGCTGCTCGCTCACCCATACTTTGTACCGTTTGTCGCGAATGACCCGTTCTGTATAATCGACCTGCCCTCGCACGCCTTTCTCATCCAGTCTGGCCGCCCCATGCCCCAGAGCCATAATCCATTCACGGCCGGAGTCTTTGGCTTTGCCGAGCAGTAGCGGAGCGATAGAGATACCGTCTATTTTCAGATCCTTCGGGACCTCGACGCCGCCCAGTTCGGCAAAGGTCGGCAGAAGGTCCGTGAAGTCAGTCAGCGCATCGGTGACAACTCCCTGCGGTACGAGCCCGGGGCAGTTGACGACGAACGGTGCGCAGACGCCGTTCTCGGTTTTCTTAGCTTTTCCGCCGCGGATTTTCCTGCCGTTAAGTGTTCCGGTCAGTCCGCCGCCGGAGCCGTTGTCAGTTGTAAAGATAATAATTGTACGATCACGGATCCGCAGCTCGTCGAGAGTCTTACAAAGCCTGCCGACAAGCAGGTCGGTATAACGGACCATGGCTTTATGTTTTTCAAGCGTAGTCTTGACGTTGGGCTCGGCCGGTGTTGTCGTCAAAGGGCCGTGGGTCAACGCCATCGGGAAATAAAGCATCACGGGTTGATTTTTATGTTCTGTTATGAATCTGATCAGGTAGTCAGTGTAAACGTCCGGGCCGAATTTACCGGCGTAGGTTTTACTGCCATCCTGCGGCGTATTGATATAAGCGTCCCAATATCGCTTTGCGCTGGCCGGGTTGCCGGTCTCGTAGCCGGTCCACATGCACCATTCGTCGAAGCCGTGCTTTTTCATCGCATCAGGCGTAACTCGAAAATCATTTATTTGCCATTTGCCGACCGCCGCTGTGGCGTACCCGGCGGTTTTCAGAATGTTGGCAAACGTCATGTTCCGCCTTATCTTCCAGTCGAAATATCCCACGCCCCATCGCGGCACGTCCCAGTGATTGACCCATCCGGTGCGCCATGGGTACTGCCCAGTCAGCAGAGTCGCCCTGCTCGGCGTGCACTGCGGCATGGAATAGGCATTCTCAAACCGCATTCCCGTTTTCGCGAGCGCGTCGATGTTCGGCGTCTCGATATTCTCGGCGCCGTAGCAGCTAATCCATTCCTTGCCGAGATCGTCGACCATGATAAAAAGAATATTGGGGCGACTGTTTGTTTCCGCAGCGCTTGACATCCGCTGAAATGCGAGCCCGGCTGCGTATGTCCCCATCGTCGCTAAAAAGCTGCGTCGCGTCAGCCTGCTATTATTGAGTTGTGTTGCGTTCTTCATTTGTTGAGCAGCGGACATTTATTCCTCCTGCTTTTTAATTCGGCTTGCCCGGTTAAATTTTATCCTTGTGAATATATCAGATACGTTTGGTCCCGGCAACAGATTTGCGACAGGGACGCAGATCGTGAAATATCGGCAGTTTTATACAAACAAATCCTGTCGATAGGTAGTATTAAGGAGCAAAGACTTTTGTTAAGAAAATTTAGGGAGTCCGAATATGAAACTTCCAGAATACTCAATTGCTTCACGATGGCTGCCGATTGCACTTCTTTTTGTTGCCGTTGCGATCGGCGGCACTTTGGTTCCGCCACATAAAGCCAAAATTCCGCCCAAAACAACGCTTATCGACGATTTTTCCTCAGTAGGCTCGAAAAAGCGCTTCGGCACCAATTGGCAGTTTGTGAGCGACCGCGTGATGGGCGGAGTCTCATCCGGGAAAATCGAGTTTATCAGCGATGATGAGCGTTCGACCATGCACATGACCGGCGCGGTTTCTCTGGCCAATAACGGCGGTTTCATCCAGGCCAGAACAGGCTTTAATCCCGAAGGCAGGAGTTTCGACGCTCGCCGGTTTACGGGTATCACGCTGCTCGTAAAGGGTAATGCCCAGCAGTACGCCGTCCACCTGCGAACGGGCCAGACACGGATGCCCTGGCAGTACTACCAGGCGGCGTTTTCGGCAAACGGACAGTGGCAGGAGGTTAAGATTCCGTTTACACTTTTTTTACCGTATTCTCTGGCAAATCCGCTCAATACCAGGACGCTGAAAAGCATTGCCGTGGCAGCAATGGGCAGAGAATTCGAGGCGGATATTTTCGTGGATGAAATTGCTTTCTATGGGGACAAGACCATGTATAAGAAACTAACGCCCCAAGAAGAACGGGTGATCGTAAATAAAGGGACCGAAATGCCTTTCACGGGCAAATACGACAAGCACTTCGAAGAAGGAGTATATACCTGCAAGCGTTGTGGTGAAGTGTTATTCGATTCGTCCTCCAAATTCAAGTCGTCGTGCGGCTGGCCGAGCTTTGACGACCAGAAGGCCAAGGCCGTAACGAAACTGCCGGATGCCGACGGCCTTCGGACGGAAATCATCTGCACCAATTGCGGCGCTCATCTCGGGCACGTCTTTACCGGCGAGGGGTACACGCCCAAGAATACCCGCTATTGTGTGAACTCGGTTTCGATGGATTTTGCTCTGGCCGAAGAAAACCGGACCGAAAGGGCGATTTTCGCTTCGGGCTGTTTCTGGGGCACGGAGTATCATTTACAGAAAGTCCCCGGTGTCATCTCGACAGCGGTCGGCTACACCGGCGGTAATGTTGACAATCCGACTTACAAGCAGGTTTGTACGGACAAGACGGGCCACGCCGAGGCGGTCGAAGTTATCTACGATCCGTCAAAGACAAGTTATGAGAAACTGGCGAGGCTGTTTTTTGAGACGCACGACTTTGCGCAGTTAAATCGCCAGGGTCCTGACATCGGCACGCAATATCGCTCGGCGGTTTTCTACCTCGATGAAAAGCAGAAAGATACCACCGCGAAACTAATCGAGACGCTCAAGCAAAAGGGCTTCGACGTTAAAACCGAAGTCTCGCCGGCGGGAAAGTTCTGGCTGGCGGAAAATTACCATCAGGACTACTACAAAAACAACGGTAAGACGCCTTACTGCCATATTTACAGAAAGATATTCTGATTCCCGGCGATTACCTGATTTTGTAGCTTATCGACATGCCATCCTTTTTCTCCATCGAGGCCCGGATAATGACCGTGTCGTAGTCGGGACTGTTTTGGATATAATCCAGAAAATCCTTCATTGCTCTGGCCGAACGAATAACGTTGTCGCCTACGACCACGGCACCGGGTTTGAGCTTCGGTTCGATAATCTTGAAATATTTCATGTAATCCGATTTCACAGCATCTATGAAAACAAAATCGAACTCGCTTTCAAGAGTCGGCAGCGTTTTAAGGGCGTCGCCTTCTATGCAAGTAACAGTATTTTCCAGGCCGACCTTCTGCAGGTTGTCCCGGCACACTTTGGCGCTCTTCGGGTCGATTTCCAGCGTGTAAAGATGTCCGCCGGTTCGCTCGAAAGCAATTCCCATATTGACAGCCCCGAAGCCGCTGGCCGATCCCACTTCGATACCGCGTTTGGCCCCTGAACTCTCGACCAGAATTCGCAGCATCATGGCATCGCCGGGCGTAGTGTTCAGCCCCGTACGCCGGAAGTTTTTGACGAACTCATTGCGGAATTCATCGCTCTTTTTGTTTTGCTCGCCGGAATACACTAAAAGTCCGTTAAAGCCAATCAGAGCAGCACATACAACCAGAATCAACAGTCTACAGCGTTTCATAACGATCTCCTAAATGTGGGGGAATAAAAATATTTCAATCGTCCTTCTCAATCGAGACTGCACGTTAGGCAGTGCCTTTAGCAACAATCCTGTCTCTAACAATCTTCCCAAAATACTAACAATATCTTCATATTGCAACAATCTTGACGTGACTTTTGCCAATATCAGTGTAATAGCTGCCTAAAGATATCCGAACCGTCTGGCATGCTTTGTAGAAAACCTCCGCAATCTCTTGCGTTATAAGCAGAAAAGACATCGTTGCGTTTGAGATTGCTTCGCTACACTCCTAAGAAAATAAACGATTTTGCTTGTCTAAGAGTTGAGATTGCCGCAGTCGCTGCGCTCCTTCGCAATGACATGGCTGCGACATTTTCTTCGATATGCCTGTTGCTTGGTTGCTGAGTTGCTCGCAATGACAAAGCCCGGCCCGATGTTTTCTACAGAGCAAGTCTGGCGCTATTGAATTACTGCGTGCTTTAGGTTATAATTGATGTACAGGATGTTTGGAATGGTTGCGTTATATGTGAAACGTTACGTTTGGAAACAGAAAAAATAGTTTTTATTTAGAGGCCTTACAGATCGATGCCGGATAATCTTAAGAAATTGAGCCGGAATCTGCCGGAAATCTCGACGTGGTTGAAATTCGACAAGATTCCCTGGGTAATAGCTGGGCCATGCAGCGCCGAGTCCGAAGAGCAAGTCCTTTCAACAGCCAGGGGACTTGCAAGCTGTCCCCACGTGAAGGTTTTTCGTGCCGGCCTGTGGAAACCCCGTACACGCCCGAACAGCTTCGAAGGTGTCGGCAAGATTGGCCTAAAATGGCTCAGGGCGGTTAAGGCCGAGACTTCTCTGCTGACAACGACCGAAGTAGCAAACGCACGCCACATCCAGCTTTGTCTCGATAATGACGTTGACATTCTCTGGATCGGGGCCAGAACGACGGTAAATCCGTTCATGGTGCAGGAGATAGCCGACGCCCTGAAAGGAGTTGATGTGCCGGTTCTTGTGAAGAATCCGATCAATGCGGAGCTTGGCCTTTGGCTGGGGGCGATCGAAAGGCTGTATCAGGCCGGCATAAAAAAACTTGCCGCCATACATCGGGGTTTCTCGACTTTCGTTGAGATGGAATATCGCAACAGTCCGAACTGGCGGATTCCTATCGAGCTGAAAAGACTTCTACCGAACCTGCCGATTATTTGCGACCCGAGCCACATAGGCGGCAGCCGGGATTACATTGAACCGATCTCCCAGACGGCGCTGGATTTGGGTATCGAGGGTCTCATGATAGAGACTCACATCGATCCAGACCGTGCGTTGAGCGATTCGAAGCAGCAGATTACGCCCAAAGTTTTGATCGAGCTGCTCGACAGGCTCAGGGCACGAAACACAACGATAACGGACAAACAGGTAAAGGCGAAGATAGCCCGCCTGCGTACCGAGATCAGTCACGTGGATTCGCAAATCATGCAGGACCTGGCCGAGCGGTTCAGGTGGGTCGAGGAGATAGGCAAGCTCAAGCAGCAGCACAGTATTTCCGTGCTTCAGATTAACCGGTGGGAGAACCTTCTGAAGGACCATATAGCCAAGGCCGGGCAGCTCGACCTGGACGGTGAATTCATCAAGGCCGTATTCGAGCTAATTCATGCCCAGGCGGTAAAAAGGCAGTTGCATGATTAACCAAAGTCCGCGTCCGGCACTTCGCGGACGGATGGGCTCACCTGGAAGTAATCCTCCCGCTGGAAACCGAATGCGCTGGCGATAATACTGCTCGGGAAGGTTTCACACTTGTTGCGATAGTCACGCACGTTACCGTTGAAGAAACGGCGGGCGGCCTGGATGCGATCCTCGGTATTGACCAGCTCCTTTTGCAGCTCTAAGAAATTTTGGTCGGCTTTGAGCTGGGGATAGTTCTCAACGACGCCTAAAAGCTGCTGAAGGGCGACGACCAACTGTGTTTCATTCACTGCCTGCTGCTGGACAGGGCCCCGGCTGGCCAGGCATTGAGCGCGCAGTTGAGTGACACGCTCGAAGATTTCTTTTTCATGTGCAGCGTATCCTTTGACAGTTGCTATCAGGTTGGGAATCAAATCGTACCGGCGCTTGAGTTCCGTGTCGATATTGCCCCACGCATCCCGAAGGTGGTTCCGCAAAGCGACCAGCGTATTGTACGTCAGTACAACATAAACGATCGGCAGAAAGAAGACGACACCGATTAGTATCAGCATTGGCCCCATAATTATCTCCCGGTAAACAGATAGTCCGGCAGCAGCGACCGGACGGTATTGAGTCGATTCAGATTCGGTTCTATTTGCTTCGGCGCCAACCGCGAGTTGAACGAGATGGCCAGTACTTTGTCCTCGATTTCTATGCTCAGATCGGTATTGGACAGCAGGTATTCAATCATCCGGGCGTTGCACACATCGTATGCGAACTTCTTATCCTTCGAGCGAACGCAGAACTTACGGCTGAATTCGTGCGACTCGAAATCGATGTCATCGTATCCGACGGCCTGGGCGATCTTCGAGAAAATACCCTCCGGGCCGATGATAAGCTCCGGAAACGATACCTGTAGGTGGAGGATAAAAAAAGACAGGTAGTGGTGGTGGGTATTCTTGCCGGAGCCGGTTTTATAATGGTAGTCGAACAGGAGTACTTCGTGTCCCTGATAGCTGCCGGAGAGGACATTGAACGCGTAACGACTCGATCCTTGCCGAAGTTTGTCCAGGAAGCGATAACGCTTGGGCATGTACCTGTCCTTGCCAGGCATAAATTGCAGGCCGAGCTTCGCTGCTACGGCGGCCATTGCCTCGCGTCGTTTAAGAGAGCTGATATAGCCCAGTACTGCCACGACGGCAAAGATTGCAATAAAGCCGAAAATAACCAGAGGTTGCACTTCTCTATCCCTTTAATCTAATCATAAATTAGTAGTTGCCCGGCTGAAAAGAATTATAATCCATTCACTGATGATTGACAACATACCTTTACTCATCATAATGTAAGATCAGATAGCAGTAAGGAATGGGTATTGTGCTGACGGAGAATATCTGTTAATAGCAGGATGTAATCATGACTTCGAAAGATATCGTTGAATACAAGACAACCATAGCTGACGAACACTGGCGCAACGAGGAGTTTCAATGGGCACGAATTCTATCGGAGGGCAACCCGGCTAAAGGGATGGTCCTGCTCTACGTACAGAAGGCATGTACTGCTTTTCACGAGTTTGATCCGGCATGGAAACAAGGTGCTATTAAGCCGGGGCAGGTCGAGTTTTTTCGCCGGCGGTTAGCTGCAAGAGTCAGGCACGTATTAGTGACAATGCAAAATAATGCACTTGATAAAGTCAACGGAGCTGTCGAGTTGAGCGGGATTCTGGAGTCTATCGAATCGGCCGAAACCACGAACGAGCTGGCGGAACTGACCGAGAAACTTCATGCCGTCAATCACACGCTCCTGGATTCTCTGGAAGGGAGATAGATTATGAAAAGCATTACTCGTCGTGATTTTATGAAGGGTGCGATTATCGCCGGGGCGGCATTGCCGTTTTCGCGAGCCCGAGGAGCTAATGACCGCATTCGCGTCGGAGTTGTCGGTCTCGGCGGCCGGGGTGTTGGGGCACACATACCATCCTTCGAGAACCAGAAGGACGTGACCGTTGTGGCCGTAAGCGACCCGGACCGGGAGCGGATGGGCAAGGCGGCCGGGACAATCGAGTCGAAGTTCAACCACAGCGTCGAGCAATACGTCGATATGCGCGAGATGTTCGACCGTAATGATATCGACGTAATCGGCAACGCCACCCAGAACTACTGGCACGGACTAAGCACAATCCGGGCATGCCAGGCGGGCAAGCACGTCTACGTAGAAAAGCCGCTCTCGCATTACATCTGGGAGGGCCGGCAGATGGTCAACGCCGCAAGAAAGTACAACCGTATCGTTCAGTGCGGCACGCAGCATCGCTCGGAGAATTTAATCACCCAGGGCATCGAATGGGTCCGCGAAGGCAACCTCGGCGAAATCAAATATGTCACCGCCTTTGCCAATAAGCCGCGTGTATCGTGTGGCAAGCGTGACACGCCGCTGCCGATTCCCGATACGGTCGACTACGATCTCTGGTGCGGCCCGGCGAAAAAAGTGCCGATTTATCGCGACCGGCTCCAGTACGATTGCAGCTTCGACTTCAATACCGGCGACGGCGAATCGTGCAATCAGGGCGTACACGAGGTGGACGTGGCCCGCTGGTGCCTGGGCGAGACAATGCTGCCCCGCCGGGTGATGAGCATCGGCGGACGGTTCTTATTCAACGATGCGTGCGATGTGCCCAACACGCAGATCATCTATTATGACTTTCCAACAGCCCCAATACTATATGAGGTCCACAATCTGTACAAGGCAAAGGATTCGAAGGAAATGCCCGCGTTCCGCGGCGAGCGTGTAGGCGTAATCGTCAATTGCGAGGGCGGATCGGTGAGCCTTTATCGCGGCATCGCGTGGGACAACGAAGGAAAACAAATAAAGTCGTTCAGCGGCGGCGGCGACCACTTCATGAACTTCATCAAGGCGGTTCGCAGCGGCGGCGCCGAAGAACTCAACGCCGAGGTGCTCGAAGGCCACATCTCAACAGCCGTCTGCCATACCGGCAACATTTCGTACCGTCTCGGCGAGAAGGTCTCCGCAAAAGAAATGCGTGCCCGGGTTGATAATGTGCCGCTCTTTGGTGAAATGCTCGAGAGACTGCTGGAGCACCTGGTTGCCAACGAAATCGATGTTGACGCTGGAACTGTAACGCTCGGGCCATGGCTCCAAATCGACCGGGAAAACGAGTGTTTCAAAGATAGCGAGCCAGCCAATCGCCTGGCCCGCGGATTTTATCGCGAGCCGTATATTGTGCCGGATCTCTCCGTATGAGCACAAAGCCGGAAGCCGGCGAACCAGCGAATCGCGATATCGACCTGTGCTTCAAGCATTAGCTTGTAGTCATGAACTGACTTTTTAAACAGCCCAACCTCCCGATTAAACTTGGAATATTATTGAAATTGATATTAAATTGTGTTATTATAAGACTTAAAGCGTGCAGGAGACGTTAAATGAGAGATAACGACTTAGGAGAGTAAAAATGCAATTCACAAATATTTACAAGAAAAATTTCATGTCGTTTGCAGCAGTTGCTGTCCTGTGTTGTCTTTGTGTTGTCCAATCGAGCTTTGCCGCAGAGATCCTGGGATGGGGAGAGATAGCTTTTAATAGCGGCGACTTTGCAGGAAGTGACTTTGTCTCAATCTCATCGGGCAGGTATCATAATCTGGCTCTTCGTTCTGACGGCAGTATAGTCGCCTGGGGTCAAAACGATTATGGTCAGGCCACACCTCCGGACGGCAACGACTTTATCGCTATCGCCGCTGGAGGCTGGCATAATCTTGCCCTTCGCTCTGATGGCGGTATAGTCTGCTGGGGGGACAACGACCACGGTCAGGGCACACCTCCGGAAGGAAACGACTTTACAGCTATCGCCGGAGGGGGGCTTCATAGTCTTGCCCTAAAGGAAGACGGCAGCATAGTCGGCTGGGGCAAAGACTACTGTGGTCAGGCTACACCTCCAGACGGGAACGACTTTATCGCTGTCGCAGCAGGCTATGAGCATAGCCTTGCCCTTCGCTCTGACGGCAGTATAGTAAGCTGGGGCAGAGTCTATTATGGCCAGGATTTTGACTGGGGAGACGATTATGGTCAGGGCTCCTCCCCCCCGGCAGGGGACTATGTTGCTATCGCCGCAGGCGGGTGGCACAGCGTTGCTCTTCGCAGAGACGGCAATATAATTTGCTGGGGAAGGAACGATTATGCTCAGGCTACACCTCCGGCAGGAAACTACATCGCTATCGCTGCAGGCAGGTGGCACAGTCTTGCCGTAAAGCAGGACAGCAGCGTAGTCTGCTGGGGCAGAAATTCACACGGCCAGGGTGCCTCGCCAAGCCTTGCCGAATTCACCACTGTTGCCGCAGGCGATTATCATAATATTGCCCTGAAGAAAGATGGCAGTATATACGGTTGGGGCGATGACTTGTATGCTCAGACAAGCCCTCCTGATGGGAATGATTTTGTCGCCGTTGCTGCAGGAAGGTCACATGGTCTTGGCATAAGGGATTATGGCAGGATAATCGGCTGGGGCAGAAACTCCGAGGGGCAGGCGAGTCCACCTCCCGGCGACGACTTTATCGCTATCGCAGCAGGCAGATGGCATAGCCTTGCTCTACGGCAAGATGGTAGTATAGTCGACTCGGGCTACAGAAACGACTACAATAGGTGGTGGGGTAGCCTTGGTCCTCCTGCCGGTAACGACATTATCGCTATTGCCGCAGGTGCTAAGCATAGTCTCGCCCTGAAGTCGGATGGCAGTATAGTCGACTGGAGTAACTACAGCTACATGGAAAATCAAGCCATGCCTCCTGCCGGCAACGACTATATCGCTATCGCCACAGGCTGGGATCATAGTCTTGCCCTAAGGCAGGACGGCAGTATAGTCGGCTGGGGCAGTGATTCCGATGGCCAGGCCAGTCCTCCCGGGGGAAATGATTACATTGCTATTGCCGCAGGTGGGTACCATAGTCTGGCTCTGACAAAAGACGGCCGTGTAGTCGGATGGGGCTACAATGAGTCCGACCAGGCTGTGCCTCCGGAAGGTACCGACTTTATCGCTATAGCAGCAGGCGCATACCACAGCCTCGCCTTAACAAAAGATGGCACTATAGTTGGCTGGGGCGATAACTACTATGGTCAGGCCGGCCCGGTGATTGGCAGCGGTTTTATCGCAATTACTGCTGACGGAGGTTATAGCCTTGCTCTAAGGGAAGAGTGAAGTATAGGCCAGCATACTCTTCTCGGCGATTTAAATGATGATTGAGAATCTACGAGGGTGTCTTGTACTTTTTCCTCTGAGGTTACGCAGTGCAATAAACAGAATTCAGAAATAAATTAACCGCAGAGACCGCTGAGGACGCAGTAAAAAATTCTGATTCAATCTCTGCGATCCCTACAGTCTCTACGGTTAAACATCTTTTTTTACTTAACCTCTACAGTCGGCTGTGCCGCCTGAGCCGGCGCTGCCGCCTTAGTTACCTCAAGCAGCTCGATCTCGAAGATCAGTGTGGAATTGGCCGGTATGTTGGGCCTTCCGCGCTGCCCGTAAGCGAGATTTGCGGGTATATAAAGCTCCCACTTGCCACCTACTTTCATAAGCTGCAGGGCTTCCGTCCAGCCTTTTATTACACCCTTGACGGGGAACTCCGCGGGCTTATTACGCTTATAAGAGCTGTCAAATTCTGTGCCGTTAATAAGAGTGCCGCGGTAATGAGTCTTGACTTTATCATCCGCAGTGGGGGTATTTCCCGTACCTTCTTTGATGACTTTGTATTGCAGGCCGCTCGGAAGGACCTTAACGCCTTCCTTTGCCTTGTTCGCCTCAAGATATGCAGTGCCTGTGGCCAGGTTTGCAGCAGCTTCTTTTGCCTGCTTGGCGGCCTGTTTCGCTCTCATCTGCTGCTGGAAACGCGTAAAAACCTGCTGCATCTCTTCCTGGCTAAGCGCTAATTGCTTGCCTTCCAGGGCATCTTTCAGCCCCATCATCAGCGAATCAAGATTGACCTTGATTTCCTGCGTCTTGAAATTCCGGGCAATTTGGGTTCCTATTATATAGCTGACTTTTTCCACTTCCGTCTTTAGTGTCTCCGCTTTCGGGGCAGCAGCCTGTTCGGTGGTTTGTGGTTCTTGAACATTCTCTTTGGTGCCTTCTTGTGCCGCATAAGCCGATATTACAACCAAACAGCTCAATGCCAACATCACAATGTAATTTCTCGTTTTCACTATTATCTCCTTTTCTGATTAAAAAAACGCTGTGTACCGAATCTACCAACGACCCTATCTACACACAACTTTACAAGAATTCTGCATTTTACCAGAAAATCGGACGAAAAGAAAGGCTTTTTTATTGAAGATTGCCGATTGCCGAATGCCAATTTAGAAATCGAAAATCGACAATGTCTTTTTACTTCACATTTAAGCCCCGGCTGCGTAAGTAGTCCTTCAGTTCCGGTATATCGATAATATGGAAATGGAACACCGAGGCGGCAAGAAGAACGGTCGCTCCGGCCTCGACGGCATCGTAAAAATGTTCCAGCTTGCCCGCTCCTCCCGAAGCTACAATCGTGGCCGAACAGGCATCGGCCATCGCCTTGATGACTGGAAGGTCGAATCCCGTTTTGGCTCCATCCCCGGCCTTGCTGGTCGGCAGGATGACGGGCACGCCGTAGCCGTCGACTTTCTTCGCCCACTCGATGGCGTCGGCGCCGGTGGCGGTCCTGCCTCCGTCGATATAGACTTCGTAGCCCGAGGGCAATGATTCGTTCTGGTCCACGTCGATGGCAACGGTTACCTTATCGGCACCCAATTCGGCAACCATTTCCCTGATGACCTCGGGCTTTCGGAAAGCCGCACTGCTCACGGATATTTTATCGGCGCCGGCGCCGATTACTTCGGCCGCCGAGGCGACATCGCGGATACCTCCGCCTACGGTGAACGGGATCGTCGCGGCTTCAGCGACGTTTTTCACCACTTCGAGCATGGTCGGACGATTTTCAACGGTGGCGGTTATATCCAGCAGCGCAATCTCATCCGCTCCGGCCTTACAATAGGCCTTCGCGCATTCGACCGGATCGCCGGCGTCGCGGATATCGACGAAATGAACGCCCTTGACCACCCGGCCGTTCTGCATGTCCAAACACGGCATAATGCTGATTTGGTTATTCATCTTTCTTCCTTTATTGATTGCAAGTGATCATTGGTTTAATAAATTGTTGCCGGATTATAACAAAACCCGATTAATTTGCAAGCTCGTAGGGGCTTCTTCGCGAACCGCCCGTGCTATAGGTTTTCTCTACCGGGGGATGGAATTGCGGCCTGCCAGTTGATTGGGTCGTTGCCGTATTCGGTTGGGTTGATCCTGCTAAGTGAGTAGCCGCTGCCGTCCGGTTCGGCGGGCCACGGGTCAGCGGCGCCTGGTGTATCGTCCGGGTGCGATCCATCGCTGTACTTGACTCGGTCGACTCGGATCCAGTGGCGCAGGCCCTGGGTGTCGACGTCGCCGGGCATGCTTAGCTGGATTTTCTCGCCGGCATTGTTGAGCTTACCTTCGGGCCACTCGAACACCTGCACGCCGGCGGGGACATTAAACATTTTAGCAAATTCTCCCCAATCGCCGACTAATAACAAATACTCGCCACCGGCCAAGGTAACTGGCGAATCTGTTGGGAAGAAAAATTCGATTCCCGGGTTGTCGGGATCGTCTGTAAAACGCCAGGGCTCGGCTGTAACGGGATCATACAAAACGACCGGTGAGTCGCTGATGTTTAGAAGCTCGACATATTCGGCGTCGCCTATAACAGGCGGGTTGTACATGATCTCATTAATAACGAGAGGTCCGACCTTCGGATAGGCGTTGGCGCCGCCCGGCGTAATCTCGCTGGTAGCAACGAAGTTATACGAACCGGTGCTCTTGAGATATCTGCCGAAAGATACGCCGGTTGCGGAAGCTCCAAACTTTTCCTCGTCGCTGTAACCGGTAAGTTCGCCGTCGGAACCGGAGTTCAGATATAAAGTTTCGCCGTTCTCGCTGAGACCGAAGGGCCTGTGGGTGCCGGGAGCGGCCGGATTGCCAAAATGAAGGTCTTCGTATAAAACGACGTAGCCATAGGGTTCCATAATCGTGACATCGGGGATTTCGTATTTCTTCAGATCCATGTTATCGTCGCTGAGGAACCAGCCGCCGATATTGATGGCATGGCCGTTCGTGTTGTAGAGCTCTATCCAGTCCGGGGCCTCCGCGTGTGAATGGGCGAGAATTTCGTTTATAATTACGTCGCCTATTTCCGGAGCCTGGTCTGCGTAATCGGTGCCGGGTGAGCCGCCCGGGCCGGTGCTCGGTCGCCAGGCGCTCTTGTCGGAGAAGAGAGAAGGCTCGGTATTAAGAGGGTCTGTCACCACGAGCGAAAAATCCATGCCGTCGGTGATGGTAAACCAGCCGTCGCTGTACTTGAAATTATGGATGGTCGAGCCTGCGGCGTCCAGCAGCTCGATGCGTTCGCCGCCATTGTTCAGGCTGCCGAAGTACTCGCCGGCGATATTAAGAGACGGGCCGTACTTGTTTGTGAAAGCATCTATATCCTCAACAATTAGAACATATTCATCGGGCGCAAGGTCTACGTCCGGGAAGGTGAATTCGACTCCATTCGTAAAGCTGACGAAATTGAGGTTTATGCTTTCTGCTCCGATGTTTTTTAGTTCGATGAACTCGGTGTTCGGATCGGTGAGTATATTTACATTCTCCGTTAGGAGTCCCAAGGACTGCGGATTGTACATAATCTCCGTGATACGCAGATTCTCAGCGACCGGTCCGACGGCATAGACTGCCTCGTTCAAGGCACTCCAGGTATTGCCGTTTAAAACGCGTGCCTTGACCTGGGTGCTTTTGGTCAGGATGACAGGCCCGGTGTATATTCTTGCCGCGGAGCTGTTGACTGAACCGCCGGCTATCCTGGGGTCGGCGCCGTTAAGCGAGTACCAGATTGTGCCGGATGCACTCATTGTCAGTCTGCCGTTGGTATCGACATGGCCGCTGTGCTGATTGATGCCGTTGATACTAAAGACGGGCGCATTTGTGCTGGGGTAGAGGTTGGCGCTTTTGAGCCTGTTGAGAATGGTGTTCGAGCGGCCCGGGATGTAGCTGTTAAGCCTGCTGTTGGCGGTTCTCAGCCAATCCTCACGTGTGTACGGCGTAGATCTTCTGTTATCGCCCCACCTGGCGGACTCGCCGACGATTGCACGGTCAATCTGGTCCATTCGGGCTTGAAAGATTTGTTTCGAAACCTGGGAAGAGAGTGGGCCGCCATTGAAGAAATTACGGTGTACGAGGTCGGCAAATCTCATTCGATATTCGGCGTTTCCATCGAGCTTGTCGTGAATATCAGATGGACTCTCACCAAATTTTCCATCCCCATTGTTCTCGACAGTGTGTTCAGCATCCCAGGAGTGGAATCGCCATCTCCCATCCGGATGATTGAGATGGGTTGCGTACCAGTTCTTGTGCGGCCAGTCACCATTGTCGCAGAACCAGTTGGCCAGCAGGTAAGTGATGAAATTATCGACGTCGAGGTTCTGGGTCAATGTGTTGTACTTGGCGAGATTGGTTGGGTTGGATTGCACGGCGTTTGCGGCGCTGATCATCGAATTATAGTTTGCCGTAGCGCTACCCCCTATGCCGTTATTGATTACACCTCCGCTGTTATGCTTTATCGCGTCGTACTCGTCCTCGTTGGCACCGAACATTTCCGCCGCCCAGGCATGGTCCGGCCGTTCATGCGTGTAGTACATTCCCCAGTACAGGCCGTTTATGTAGATGTGGGCGTAGGAGCCGTGAGGGGAATAGCCGCCCATAGCGTTGTGAAGGTCGGCAACGTACTGATCCTGGACGTACAGGGCGGTGTTAGTCTGGCCGCTGCTCGGATGCAGCCACGAGTGGTTAAGAACCCCGTCCAGTACGAAGGTGTTGTGGCAATCCACCGGCGAATCGGCGAACAGCTTGAAATTCAATTTCGGCGGGCCGCCCGTTGCTTTGCGGTCGTCGGTTTGAGTCTTGAACCTCGGGCGCATCGAGAGCTTGAACGACTTCCATCTCTGCAAACTTGTGCCTCCGCCACTTACGCCTCCCTGCATGGCCATGGCGCAGTTGGCTTGAAATTCGTCTTCGGTATTTGGGTCTATATATTCGATTGAACAGACGCGCTCAGTGCCGTCCTGCGACTGATTGATATATATGCCCCTGCTGCCGAACCAGTCGTCTGTGTCCATAACAAGAGAGATACTCGGGGCTGACTTAAGGTCGTCGATGATAGTCCTTGCATAAAGTCCGTTGAAGCGGTCTTTGCCGTTCTGTCCGACGACGTCCGGATCAAGCTGATAATCGCCGGTAACAGAGCCCCATGAACTCGGATAACCAGGCGGCACAACTTGAGAGCCGGTTAATAGATTCGTGGCTTGATTGATGACATCGTCGAGGAAGATATAAGTATGCGTATCGACGTTGGTGGATTTGAAGCCCGGCAAGAATGCCATTGCCCGTAAGCAGGTTGTTGTGCTGATTGTGATTGGTGAAGCGGGATTATAAATTTGGCCGTGGCTCATAGTCGGTGTGCTTCCGTCTGTGGTGTAGCGAATTATCGCGCCGGGTGTTTCAGTAGTAATCTGTACTGCGAATGGCGCATCATAAAAGCCGCGGTCATGGCTGAATTTCGTATCGGCTACAACAGCAAGATACGAACCATTATTCGATGCTCCCGGAGTTGGATCGAGTGTTACCCAATTATTCGTAGCGTCGGGATCCCGGCCGTAGGAAACATCCGGCGTCTGTTGGTCAAAAGTGATGCTGTCAAGTTGTGTAATGCCATCGGTATCGAACAGGCCGATCTGGTCACCGGCATCGGCGTCGAGTTCGAAGCCCGCATGCAATCCTGCATCGGCGATGTCATTGTCCGCCCAGATTAAAAGATAACCGCCCGGCTGAATTGTGGTAGCGGAGGAATTATCGTTCGGAATCCGCCACTTGGTCGGTTCGGATAAATCGTCTGTCAGATACATCCCGCCGATGTTAATAGCTTCTTCGCCTGAATTGTAAATTTCGATCCAGTCGTCGTGCTGGCCCTGTGGATCGGTTATACTAAAATCGTTCCTTGCGAGAAGTTCGTTTATAACAAGGATTGCTCCTTCCCCTTCGAGCCAGTTTTCGGCAAGGACAGCGAAGTCGGCCATATTGACGCCGTCACGGGCGTTGAGGTCGGCGGGACTTCTCTCAGGACCAAGCCACTGTGCACTAAAGAGCACGAGATCTTTGAAGTTGACTTTGTTGTTCCCATCCAGATCGCCCAGCATCGGCTCTATTATGGTTATAATAACCGAGTTGCTGCCTAACTGGGGCACTTCATCCCATACCTGGAGCTGCAGGACATAATCGCCGGGCTCGGAAAATATCGCGCAGGGGTCCGCTATGTCGTCGGCGGGTTCGAAAGTCACTGAGCCGGGGCCACTGAGTTTCGACCACTTTATTGTCAATATGTCAAGATCACATGGGTCATCGTCCTCGATATCCGGGCTTAGCTGCAGGATATTGTTCGGCCATGTAAGGGAGTCATAATCTCCGGCATCGACATCCGGCGAGCGGTTCCCTGCCTTGCCAAGCTCTTCGAGCATGAAACCCGCAAGAGGATACGCTTTTCCATCCTCGGATTCGGGAGCTGCTTCTGCCTTGATTGTGAAACTACCTGTGGCCGAGGGCACGATCTCGTCCCAACGAACCACATAGCCAGTGATACTGTTATTTCCGGCAAGAAGTTTGGATTGGCTCTCGCTCCTCTCGACAATCCCGTCGCTGCTGTTATTGACATAGCTAACGGCATTGCTGATAGTGAAAAGCGTAATCCGGCTGGGATAATTCGTTGAGCGGATAGCAGTGCCGACAAAACTGTACGTCTTTGCCGGGTCTAATCCGGTGAATTCTATCTCGACCCACCAGCCCTGGCCGCCGTAATAAATGTTGTTCGGTCCGAAGTCTACGATATTACTGAATATCTCATAAGCTTCCGTGCCGGGAGTGGGATTACCGCCGGCGCCGCCGCCGCTGACACTTAGTCCGGCACTTCCCATCGTGAATGTAACAGTGGGCATCCCGGCATCGCTACCTGTTTCGAAGTTCCTGAGCCGGCCTGTTGAATTGGCCCTATCGTTATTATGAATAGTCCAGCCGGTAACATTTGCCGCCGTAGAATCACCCGCCTCCCGAAGGTTGTCATTATATGCGAGAAATTCGGCCCGGGTTGTGCCCGCGGGCAGACTAACAAACAATATTACAACGAAAAAGACTAAGTTCTTACGTTTTAAACGTTTTATTAAGCTTTTTTTCAAACAGCAAGTCCTAATAATGCGAATTTATTTCATCCAACTCTACCTATATTAACACATTGTAATTCTTAAATCAATATTTATTGTAGTGTTATGCTGCTGCCAAAGATTTTTCCCCGAATTGCTGAGGTTGCTGATTTCCTTCATGTTGTTCGGAGACGAGGCATACAAATTCGAAATTTTAGTTGGTATCGATCTCTTGCCTAATAGTGGGCGGGCCGGTAGAATCGTGCCGAGGCAATTTTTACAGTAAATATAAGCAGGAGAAATAAAGTGGGCAGTATTGAAGAAGGCGTAAAACAGGCCGTCGAGAATTGTCTGAAAGTCAGGGCGGGCGAGAGCGTGGTCATTATTACCGATGCCGAGACCGTCGAAATCGGTTCAGCTATAAAGGCAGCCATCGAAAAGATTACCGCCGAAGTTGTATTCCTCATAATGGAGGATTTCGGCGAAAGACCGATTGATTATCCGCAGGCTATTGACGATGCCATTAAGGCTGCCGATGTTAGTGTTTATGCCGCCCAGGGTGCCGAAGGAGAGCTACAGACCTTCCGAATGCGGATGCTCAAAGCGGTCGAGGCCAATCCCGGGCTCAGGCATGCCCACATGATTGGAATTACGCCGGAGATTATGAAAGACGGGATGTGCAGCGATTACAAAGAGATTCAGCGCGTCAGCAGGCTTGTTTATGAGAAGGTTAAAAACGCGGGCAAAATCAGGGTGGTAACTGAAAAAGGGAACGATTTTGTTGCTAAATTCAGTCCGCAGCTCAAATGGATAATCAGCGACGGCGATATCACCCCGGGCCAATGGATGAATCTCCCCGATGGTGAGGTGTTTACGTCGCCTGCTAATGTCAGCGGTACAGTTGTCATTGACGGCTGCCTCGGGGATTTCTTCACCCAGAAATATGGTTCTCTTGAAGATACGCCAATTACCATCGAGGTTGAAAACGGCAGAGCAGTAAAAGAAAGTATACGCTGCGACAATGAGCAGCTCCGGCACGAATTTACCAGGTACATCTTTGAGGTCGATGAGAACAGCAATAGGATAGGTGAATTTGCCATCGGTACTAATACCGGCCTGACCGGGCTAATCTACAATCTGCTTCAGGATGAGAAGTTTCCCGGCGTGCATATTGCGTTCGGCAGCCCCCTGCCCGGCAAAACCGGAGCCAAGTGGGACAGCAAAGCACACGTTGACGGCGTGATTATAAGACCGACTATCGAGGTAGATGGCGAGATAATAATGGACAAAGGTGAATTCTGCCTATAGCCCATTCGGTTCGGTTTACGACGTAATACTGGAGTTGGACAACATGAAAAAATTGAGTGCCGCAATCGTAATATTCGCGCTTTTAAACGCCGGCTGCTCACAACAGTATTCAAATAGCCGGAATTTCCACCTGTATATACTTGCCGGACAGTCGAATATGGCAGGCCGGGGTCAGGTCCAGGAGCAGGACATGCAAACTCACCCGCGAGTTTATGTTCTCAATCAAGGCAATGAGTGGGAGCTGGCAAAGGATCCGCTCCATTTTGACAAGCTGGGGATTGTCGGTGTAGGGCCCGGCCTTGCTTTCGGAAAGGCCATGGCCGGCTACAAGAAACGTGTGAGAATCGGACTGATACCATGTGCGGCAGGCGGCTCGCCGATTTCTTCCTGGGCCAAAGGCGGATATCATAAGCAGACAAAAAGTCATCCCTATGACGACGCCGTAATAAGGGCGAAAGCGGCGATGCAAGACGGCGTAATTAAAGGGATAATCTGGCATCAGGGTGAATCGGACAGCAAGCCGGAAAAAATTCAAGTGTATCAGGCAAAACTGGAAAAATTGATTGCCAATTTCCGGCGGGATTCAGGCGACGAAAAACTCCCGTTTGTGGTTGCGAAGCTGGCCGATTTTTACGTTGAGAGAAATCCGAACGCCGAATCGATCAATAAAATTCTGGAGAACATACCTAACATAGTGGAAAATACCGCCTGTGTCGATGTCTCAGGATTCACACATAAAGGTGATGTCCTGCATTTCGATACAAAGTCGTCTCGGGAATTGGGCAGGCGATATGCCGAACAAATGATTAAACTCGAACGGAGAAACAAACAATGAGAGAGATTAACAGCCGGCGTGAATTTCTAAAGACCATGCTTGGAGGTGCTGCCGCCGCCTTATTACCCGCAGGTGCAATGCTGCGCGCCGCTGCCGCGAAGGACAAACCGCTCAATTTCGTATTCTTCCTCGTCGATGACTTCGGATGGATGGACATTGGTGCCAATAATCCCCACTGCTTCTACGAGACACCGAACATCGACCGGCTGGCGCGTTCCGGCATGAACTTCACCAACGGCTATGCTGCTAATCCGGTTTGCAGTCCGACGCGGTACAGCATAATGACGGGCAAGTATCCATCGCGCGTCGATGCGACTAACTGGTTCAGCGGTAAGCGCTCCGGGCGGTTTAATCCGGCGCCGCTCAATGACTGGATGTCACTGGAGGAAGTCACCCTGGCCGAGGCCCTGGCCGAGCATGGCTACAAGACGGCATTCTTAGGTAAGTGGCACCTCGGCTCCGAGGAGAAGTATTGGCCCGAGAATCAGGGCTTTGACGCCAACGTTGGAGGCTGGGCCGTTGGTTCGCCGCGCGGTGGCTATTTCGCTCCTTTCGATAACCCGCGGCTCGGAGATTATCCCAAAGGATCACATCTTCCCAGGGTCTTGACCGACGAATCGTTGAAGCTACTGGCTCGATACAAAGACGATCCCTTTCTGTTATATCTGGCCTTTTATTCTGTTCATACGCCACTCCAGGGCCGCGAGGACCTGATCGCCAAATACAAGGCCAAACGGCAGAGACTATTGGACGCCGAGGAGCGAGAGTTTGGCCCGGAAGAGCAGGTCTGGCCGGTCGAAAAACAGCGGCAGGTGCGACTCCGTCAGTGTCACGCCGTTTACGCGGCTATGGTCGAGGCGATGGACGAACAGATCGGCCGCGTGCTGGACAAGCTGGAGGTACTGGGCGTCGCGGATCATACAGCCGTCGTTCTTATGTCCGACAACGGCGGATTGTCGACCAGCGAGGGCTCGCCGACGTCCAATCTGCCTCTGCGCGGAGGCAAGGGCTGGTTGTACGAAGGCGGTATCCGCGAGCCTTACCTGATTCGCTGGCCCGGCGTGACAAAGCCCGGTTCGCAGTCCGACGTCCCGGTAATCAGTACCGACTTCTATCCGACGATTCTCGATATGGCGGGGTTGCCCTTGAAGAAAGACCAGCATTTGGACGGCGTGTCACTGGTTCCCTTGCTGAAAGGCGCGACGAGTATCGACCGTGGCGTTATCTATTGGCATTATCCGCACTACTCCAACCAGGGCGGCTTCCCCGGCGGGGCGATTCGAATGGGCGACTTCAAGCTCATCGAACGTTTCGAGGATGGCCGCGTCCACCTTTACGACCTGCAGAACGACATAGGCGAACGGCAGGACCTGGCTTCTCAGTATCCGCAGCGTGTCGAACAAATGCGCAACAGGCTGCACGAATGGTATAAACAAGTCGATGCGAAATTCCTCCAGCCCAAGGGTGACAATCAACACCCCTGGCGCCCCGAATAGGCCGGCGTAATTTTGCGATTCAACTTTGCCGCCACGATACAGGTCGAATATCTTCGATCTTGGATTCGTCCAGTTCAATCCCAAAGCCCGGCTTATCCGGCAGTTCCAGCATCCCGTCTACGGGCTTGAGCGGGTGCTTCTCGAAATCGTAGTAGCTATCCATCTTCTTAATCAGGAACTCGACGAGCGGACAAACCTCTATCGACTGGCTTGCCACTACGTGCATCGCGGCGTGGAGGCTGTGGCCGTGCGGGATGACGTTGGCCCCGTGAACCGATGCAAGCGTACATATCTTTACCAGCTCGCTAACCCCGCCGCACCATTCCGGGTCGGCCTGAACCACCATGATAGCATTGGCCTTGAGGAACTTGTGCACATCCCAACGGCCGTAGAAATGCTCTCCGGTAGCCACAGGTATAGAAGTCTCGCGGCTCAGCGCGATGAAGGCGTCCAGGTTTGCGCTTTGGAAGGGCTCTTCTATCCATCGTGGATTATACTGCTCGGTTCGTCTGGTCCAGGCCAGGGCATATTGAAGGTCCCATTGCCAGTACGCGTCGAACATGAGGTCCACATCGTCCCCTACCGCTTCGCGGAGCAAGCGCACGACTTTCACATCTTCTTCGACACCATCCGGTCCGAAGTTCGGCCCGCGGTCCCGCACAAACCACTTTTGATGCCGGTACCCCTGCTGCTTCAATTCCTGCGCTTTCGCGCGCAGCGCCGACGGTTCCTGCGAGAATCCCAGGCAACTGGCATAGGCCCTTACCTTGCTGCGTGAACCGCCGAGAAGCCGATATACCGGCAGGCCGAAGAGCCGGCCGCGAAGGTCCCAGAGCACATTGTCCACTGCGCTGAGGGCCATGATGTAATGGCTGCCGCGAGAGTGCCTGCTCGCCCGGAACATCTTGTCCCAATATGCTTCGTATGTAAGCGGGTCGGTGCCGATCAGACTTCGCTTGAAGAATCGATCGACGAACATCGCGGCCTCGTTGTCGATCGGGCCGTAGAGCCCCGCCGGGCCGCCGTTGGTATGGACTTTCAGATATAGGGCCTTTCTCTTGTTCTTGCCCGTTATCTGCAGGATTTCCACTTTTGTGATTTTTAAGTCTCTTTGCTTGCCCGAACCTGCTGACTGGGCAGCGGAAATAATCCCGGTACGTGTACCCATGCCGGAGGCCACGCCCATAGCTGCAAGACCGGTTAGAAAACTGCGTCGCTTCATACAATCAATCATCTGTATATCCTTCTACGAAAAAACGTTTTGACCGGAGCACCACAAAAGCGTTACGATATTCTGGTAGTATAC
>CAZSOR010000011.1:0-8645 GCA_964608395.1 uncultured Pirellulales bacterium | reverse complement strand
AAAAAACGTTTTGACCGGAGCACCACAAAAGCGTTACGATATTCTGGTAGTATACGTCGAAGCCGAGGCGTTTGCCAGGGTTATCAGTTTGCAATGCCTCGTTCTCGCTCGATATGAAGGAAACTTCTTCTTCACCCTGAGCGTAGTCGAAGAGCTATTTACGGCATAACTAATTATTGTTGAGATGAGGATAGAACCATGCGTTACGTTTTTATAATTTTTGCTGCTTGCCTTACTTTATACTCAATACAAACAGCTCCCACAGGCGTTAAAGTCGAGCCAGGTCCTCCAGTTATTCCATGCTTTGATATCTACGAAATTGTTGTGGAATCTGACAGCCCGCCTGAAGGTAATCCATTTACCGATGTTCGTCTCAGCGCCATTTTCACGCCCAATATCGGCTCGCCGGTAGAGGTCGAAGGTTTTTGTGACGACCAGAACGGGCGCTGCTTTCGTGTACGATTCTGCCCGTCACTTGCTGAAACTGAGTACAAATTCTCGCTGACGACTAACATGGAGACAGACAAGATCCACACAGGCTCTTTCCGAACAACCGGTCCAGCAGGGATGCAACCTGTTATCGCAAATCCCGAACATCCGAAGCATTTCCAGTTCGCATTGTCCCGGCAGCCTTTTTATCATATGGGCCTTACCGCCTATCACCTGTTGGATCCGTCAAATGACGACAAGCAGATCGAAAGCCTGTTCGATTATTGCGTTCGATACGGCTTCAATAAGGTTCGCTTTCTTTTAACGGGCTATCCGAGAGACAACGACACCCGCAGCAAAAGTGAGTATAAGTTCGAAGGCGATTTGTGGAAGCTCCCTAATTATGGAGCGCCTCCGGGTGAAGTGAATCCGTTGCCTGCCTGGTTGGGTAAGCCCCATAAGTATGACTTTACACGTTTCAATATAGCTCATTGGCAGAAAGCAGATCAGGCCGTACAGGCAATGAGAGAACGCGGGATTGTAGCGACGTGCATCATGACACTCGAAAAACAAGGCCTGCCGAGAGAACTCGGCGTTCTTACCGAAAACGAGAAGCGACTTTATCGCTATTCCGTCGCCCGATTGGCGGCTTTCTCGAATGTCTGGTGGGATTTGGGAAATGAGCATAACGAGTATCGAAAGCCGGACTGGGCTGCAAAAATGGGAAACCTTGTCAAAAAATGGGATCCTTACGACCGTTTGCGTTCGGCTCACGCACACCAGGACTGGCTTTACGGCGATCAATCCTGGGCTGGCTTTATCATCACGCAACAATACGGCAACTGCTCCGAGGTGAACCAGTGGGCTTTGAAATACTGGCACATTGCCAAGCCTTATGTGAATGAAGAGTATGGTTATGAAGGTGTTCTTGATGTGCCTAAGCATGGCCTGAACGCCGACTGGGTAAGAAAATGCCACTGGTCGATTGCAATGGCCGGCGGATATGCCACCTACGGCGATTGGACTGCCGAAAGCCCCTTCTATACAGCTCATATTGGACAGGGCAAAGCGCCTGCTCAATTGCATTGCTTGCGAAAAACTTTCGAGTCGATTCCGTATTCTCAGATGGAACCGCATAACGAGCTTGTTGGAAAAGGTGCATTTTGCCTCGCTGCCGAAGGTGATATCTACCTCATATACTTGGCCGATGTTAGAGAAACAGTCTTAAACGTCGAATCGGCCGGGCAAAACTATAAGATTACATGGATAGATCCCAGGACAGGTAAACGATCGAATTCAGTCGATACGGCGAAAGACAAAATTACGCTGCGCAGGCCTTCATCGAGCGACTGGGCGGCGATAATTAAGGTCAAGCAGTAAATAAACAGTGTCTCGCTTAATCCGATTAGATCCTAATCGTTAACAAAGTGAACTTTTTATGATAGGAGAAGCCATGAGATCTTCATATATGTCTCGTCGTTCATTTATGAAATCACTCGGTTTAGCTGCTGCTGCTGTTATTCTCCCAGCTAAACTTAAAGCAGCCGATACCAAATGCCCCAACATCGTTTTGATTTATGTCGACGATCTCGGTTATGGTGACGTAGGCTGCTATGGCGCGACCAATGTCAAAACGCCAAACATTGACAAGCTCGCATCTGAAGGATTGCGTTTTACGAACGCTCATTCTCCGTCGGCGACCTGTACGCCGTCACGCTATGCCATGCTAACCGGCGAATATGCCTGGCGTCATAAAGGTACGGGCATTGCGCGGGGTGACGCCCGCATGATTATCCAGCCGGGGCGAACGACGCTTCCGTTGATCATGCAAAGAGCAGGCTACACGACCGGCGTTGTGGGCAAATGGCACCTCGGGCTGGGGGCACAAGGTCGTGAGCTTAACTGGAACGTCGATATTAAGCCCGGCCCACTTGATATAGGATTCGATTACTGTTTCCTGATTCCCGCCACCGGCGACCGAGTGCCCTGTGTTTACGTGGAAAACCGCCGAGTCGTCGGTCTCGATCCGGAGGACCCGATACAGGTCAGCTTTGACGGACCTATCGGCGACGAGCCGACAGGCAAAGACCATCCGGAACTGCTTAAGATGCACCCCAGCCATGGCCACAACCAAACTATCATCAACGGCATCAGCAGGATCGGCTACATGAGCGGCGGAAAAGCGGCACGCTGGGTGGATGAGGACATAGCCGATGTTATCACCGACAAGGCCAAAGACTTTATCGAGAAGCACAGGAACAAGCCGTTCTTCCTCTACTTCTCGACACACGATATCCACGTACCGCGCGTCCCTCACCCAAGGTTTGCCGACAGCAGCGGTCTCGGTCCGCGCGGCGATGCGATTGTGCAGCTTGACTACTGCACCGGTGAAATTCTCAAAACGCTTGATTGTCTGAACCTTACTGAGAACACCCTGGTGATTTTTACCAGCGATAACGGACCCGTGGTGGACGATGGTTACAAAGATCAGGCGGTCGAAAAACTCGATGGACACAAGCCTTCCGGCCCTCTGCGGGGAGGAAAATACAGCGCATTCGATGCCGGTACGCGCGTGCCCTTTATTGTACGCCGGCCCGGTTATGTGAAACCAGGTCAGTCTGACGCTCTTGTTTCTCAGATTGACTTTATGGCTTCATTCGCGGCGCTTACCGGCCGGAAACTTGCCCCCAACGACGCGCCGGACAGCTTTGATATTCTTCCTGCACTGCTCGGTAAATCACTCGTAGGCCGCGACCATTTGGTTGAGCACGCCCGCTGTCTTTCTTTGATCAGGGGAGACTGGAAATACATCGAGCCGGGCAAGGGACCGAAGATAAACAAGAATACCAATACCGAACTTGGTCTGGATCCGCAATCACAGCTTTACAACCTCAGAAACGATCTTGGCGAAAAAAACAATGCCGCGTCGGAGCATCCGGATGTTGTTAAAGAGCTGGCTGATCTGCTGGAGAAAATCAGATACCAGGATTATTGAGGATTGTGGATAATCCAGAGATTTTGCTTGACGGGCAGGCGGTTAATCTGATATAAAAAAGCAGTGAGTTTCGTGGATTTTCGGTTTTCCGCAGGGAGGCGGTATCAAGTAAAAATTGTCCGATCAGTCCGGCAACTCCGAAAACGGCAATGCTGGTGCGTCATCCGGCGCCGCATCGACGGACCTGACGGAGGTAATTGTATTAAAGGGTGTAGCAAAGTCTTGAACCATTATCGTTCATCTTAATTTTTAGGAGGATTATCATGAGCAGGCACACAATTTATTTCATTTCACTTATTTTAATGTCCGGCTTGTTACTAACAGACCCCGCCAGTGCAGTTAATTTAGGCGATCCCGATCTTATCGGCTATTGGGCGTTGGATGAGGGATCAGGTACGACTACCGCTGATCAATCCGTCAATGGCTATAACGGCACGCTTAACGGCGGTGTGACCTGGACCGATGGCATGTTTGGAGGCGCTTTGCAGTTCGATGGGAGCGATGCGTATGTTGGTACAGACCTGAGTTTACTCAATGGCTTAGGTGGATTCACATTGGCCTGCTGGGTCAGCGGGAGCAATACCAGCACCTATGCCGGCATTATCGGCCAGAATGACTTGATAGAGTTTGGATTTACATCGGAGAACGGTGGTCAGCTCGGGGTTTGGATGGCCGGCAATCAGTGGCAGTTTGTTGGTGCAGACTATGACTTTGAATATCCTTCCTGGCATCACGTGGCTTTAACAGGAGATTCGTCGAGAGTAGTACTCTACATCGACGGCGAAGAGGTGGCAAGCGACGAAGCGGGCATGGTCAGCGGTACCTCCAGTTTTCCGTTCAATATTGGTGGCTATGTCTTCAATGATAGCACACAACCACAACCGCTTCTGGGAGAGATTGACGATGTCTTTGTATTTGGCCGTGCGTTAATGCTGGAAGAAATTCAAGCTTTGATGGCGGGTCCCCGTGGATATCCCTATGCCACGAGCCCCGATCCGGGCGACGGCGATATGCATGCGGGTACCTGGGCGACGCTTTCCTGGCGGCCGGGAGATTTCACGGTTTCCCATGATGTGTATATGGGCGATAATTTCGACGACGTCAACAACGGCATAGGCGATACGCTCAGTGGTAATCAGACCGATGCGTTTTTGGTTGCCGGCTTTCCCGGATATCCTTTTCCGGAAGGTCTTGTTCCCGGCACAACTTACTACTGGCGGATTGACGAGGTAAACGATGCCGAGCCGAATAGTCCCTGGAAGGGCGATGTCTGGAGCTTCTCGATTCCACCCCAAACTGCGTATTACCCCGTTCCGGCTGAGGGCGCCGAATTTGTTGACCTGGATGTGCAGCTTAAATGGACGGCAGGTTTCGCCGCTATGTTGCACTATGTAGTCTTCGGCGAAGATTTCGACGAGGTGAGCAACGCTGCTACGGGTATTCTTAACGGCACTACGACTTACACCCCCGGCCCGCTTAATCTGGCGAAGACCTACTATTGGCGCGTTGATGAGTTCGATGGCTCTGCAACTCATAAAGGCGACGTTTGGAGTTTCACCACTCTGGGTGCCGTCACCGGCCCGAATCCCGCTGATGGCGATGTGGACGTAAAGCCGTCGGTAATTCTTGGCTGGGATGCGGGGGCCGTTGCCGCTTCGCACGAGGTGTACTTCGGCACGGAAGTGGACGCCGTGGCCGGTGCCACGAAAACCTCGCCCGAATACAAGGGGCCAAAGGCCCTTGGCGAGGAGAGCTATGACCCCGGCAAGCTTATAATGAATACTACTTACTACTGGCGTATCGATGAGGTCAACGACAGTCCCGATAGTCCCTGGGCCGGCAACGTCTGGAGCTTTACGACCGGTGATTTCTTTGTTATCGACGACTTCGAGGGCTACGATGCCGGCGAGAATCAGATATGGTACTCATGGCATGACGGCCTCGGTTATGGTTCGATCGGGACGGCGGATTATTTTGCCGGTAACGGCACCGGCGCTGCAGTAGGCGATGAAACCACACCTTCTTATACCGAGGAAACTATCGTAAACGGTGGCCTTCAATCAATGCCGCTTGTTTTCGACAACAACAAGCAGGACTACTCGAAGTATTCGGAGGTCGAATATACGTTGACAGACCAGCGAGACTGGACCGAGCAAAGCGTTGCCGAATTGTCGCTGTGGTTCAGAGGCAATTCAGCGTCCGTCGGCAGCTTCGCAGAAGGCCCGGTCGGCACCTACACGATGACCGGTTCCGGCGCAGATATCTGGGCGGTTGATGGCGTCGAAGCCGACGAGTTCCACTTTGCTTATAAGGTACTCACCGGCACCGGCTCGATTGTCGCCAGAGTCCAAAGCGTCGAGAACACGAACGCCTGGGCCAAGGCGGGCGTGATGATTCGCGAGACGCTCGACCCGGACTCGGCGCACGCAACGATGGTCGTGACCCCTTCTTCGGGCGTTTCATTCCAGCGACGACCCGGCACGGGCGCAACCAGCGTTGACGATACGACTGCTGATATAACTGCTCCGTACTGGGTTAAGGTAGAGCGTGACTTGGCCGGTAACTTCGCAGCGTACAGTTCAGCCGATGGTTCTGCGTGGCAGAAGCTGGGTGTGTCGGAACAGATCCAGATGGCCTCGAATGTCTATATCGGTTTGGCGCTTACCAGCCATGACGCGGCCCTGACATGCCAAGCCGTATTTACAAACGTCACGACTACCGGCACGGTTAGCTCGCAGTGGATGAACCAGGACATCGGCATAACAAGCAATGATGCCGAGCCGCTTTATGTAGCGGTCTCCAACGCCGCCGGAGCACCTGCCGTTGTGATTCATGACGATACGGCTGCCGCACAGATCGACGCCTGGACGGAGTGGGTCATCCCGCTGCAGGCGTTTGCCGATCAGGGCATCAACCTGGCCGATGTTGACAGTATTGCTATCGGCCTGGGCACAAAAGGCAATATGACGACGCCAGGCGGCTCGGGTAAGATGTACTTCGATGACATTCGGCTTTACCAGCCGAGAGAGACTGCTGAATGAGAAACTCCCTATTTAACCTGTGAGTCAATTATTGAAAATTTTCGGCGCAGCTTCGATGAGTAAAATGGCCGAGCGTGGTTTAAGGGAGATTTTGACTTTTCCTGCGTCAGTCACGGCCCTGTCAATGCGTCCCGTGCCGGGATTCGCTGCCAACCACGCGGCGGATTTGCGGCACGAAATGCTTCCATCATAAGGCTCGGAAGAGACGTTCACCAGCAACAGAATCTCCCTGCCGTCACGCTGGAAACGGCCGAGCACGATTCGGTCATTCGGGGTTGACAGCGATCCGCCGGTATATAATCCGGACAATTTCTCAAAGTCGCTGCCGGCTCCTTGTTTTGCGGGCTGGATGACTACTCCCCCATTTGATCGAAATCGTTCGATCTTTTCCATTGCCGTTTTAGGTAGAACCGCGCCGGCCGGCAGGACAAGCGCCCCAAACCGATGTCCCCGTATATCCAGTTGCGAACCTCGGACATCTGCCTGGCTCAGCAGCTCGTGGTCCGCCAGTGCGAAAGCGACCTGTCGCCTGACCATCTGCTGGCCCAGCTCCATGAACGAGCTTACGAGCGTTTGCGCCCGCTCCGATTGTGATTCGACCGTCAGCTTGCCGGGGATGGGCAGATATTCGCTCCACAGATCGTAGATTGGATAGTAAAGCAGAACGCGGCAGGTCGGCTGCGCATCTCTCAGGACGGCATTGAGACGGCCAACATATTCACAGTAGCTTCTGTAATCTTCCGCCGAACGCTTGCGGTAATCGTAGTATAGCGTGAACTCGGTGACGCCCAGGGCAGCCTGCCATGCAGCGGTGGCCTGCATGTGTTCGAGCGAAACAGCCTTTCCGTTGTCCATAATCTGGGAGAAATCGCTTACTTCGGTCATGATTTTTCGTCCGCCGTTAAATAGCGCCGCCGAAGCGGGCAGTATGGCGGTCATCCAGCCGGTATAAATCACCGCCTGCGGATCCGACGAGAGCATATCCAGGCCGGGAATATCCATTCGGCGCAGGGCTTTCAGCGCGTTGCCGTACAGCGGGACATGATGCAGCGGCATTTCCTCCCACAGCGAGTGTCCGGAAGAAGCAACCTTATGCTCCGCCGCCCATTCCTGCAGCCTGCCGAAGTATCGCTGTGCGAGAAGGTCGGAGATCAGGGCCCAGAACTGTCGCCGGACTTTGCGGTCTTCTTGCTTATCGCCCTGAAAAAGACTTCGTCGGGATGCGTTGATATCTTCGCCGTAACGCTTCTCGTACAATTGAGGCAAATCCGGCACCCACGGCACCGAGGCCAGTGGAGCAAGAGTTTCATCCAGCGGGTCGACTACGCGGACGGTCTTTCTGACACTTTCCGGCAAAGCGCCGATATTGACGGCTATCAGTGAAGGTTCGTCCGTGAAGAATGCCTCGATTGTATTGCCGAAATACTCGCTTAATCTTTGCCGGTAAGCTTGATGTGTTATATCGACGAAACTTTTAATCGCTTCGTCGTCGATCAGGTTCGGATACCTTCTGGCGGCACCGTAATTATTGCTGGCGTGAGTATGCTCATAGGCCGATCGTAGTGTGAAGGGCTCAGGCCGGACGGGATCGTAAGTCAGGCAGAGTGCTTCGTGGTCCGGATTTTTTTTCAGCACCAGCCCCCCCGCCGAGCCGCTGGGATAACCATCTTCATCATATATCCATACGCGCAATCCGAGCTGAGAACAATTTTTCACAGCCTGGGCCAGCGTGTTCCAGTGCTCTTCCGATTGCATGTAGTGGTCGAAACTGACGTTGCAGACAATGCCGCCCAGCCCCAGATTCTTGAAAAATGCAATGCCCTCGGAGCGGGCCTGCTGCGGGGCCAAACCGTGAACTATCTGCATTGGCCGAAGCGTAAAACCGGGATCGGACCAGGCGTGCATCCATTCAGACGGCATCGCTGTCGAAGAATTCACACCTTCGCCGGAATCGATTTCGGTGCCTGCCAGACAAACCCGTACCGGCAACAATGTTATAACTCCGAGCAGGGTTATTAAAGCAAAGTAAACTTTCTTACGTTCGTACTTCATTATAGTCACTCCTCGATTAGTTGAGATTTATCGCCTCTACTTTATTTCGCAACACCCTCTTTGTTCTGAACGAGCATGATTAAGCTTCAGCCCGATACGGATTCGTATAGTTGAGCGTACGTACAAGG
>CAZSOR010000010.1:0-37353 GCA_964608395.1 uncultured Pirellulales bacterium | reverse complement strand
TGACAAAGGCTTGCCGAGGATTTCATAATGCAGGATCGCCCTTCTTAGCTCTTCCGGGTTAGCGTAATCCGATAGAAGCCCGGAGAGATATTCCGACTCGGGCATTTGTTCCGGTTCATAAGCTTGCTTATCTTGCAGTTCTTTGATTGTTTTGCCTGTAGGCTCCGTGATTTCGACGGTCTTGGGCGTAATCTGTGGCTCCGTTAATGCTGGTTTGAATACCGGCGTCTTTTTACCGGATTGAGGCTGAAAAGCCTGTTCGGCTTCAACTGCAAATTTACGGACGGCAGTCTGGAGATCGGCAAACTTCATTCGCGGTTGTTGTGCGGCGGGGCGAGGCTGTTGGCGTTGGCCTTGTTCAGAGTCGGCAGGACGTTGTAGCCGTCTAAGCATTTGTTCCCGTGCATCCCTGCTGTGTAACGGTGGTTTGCGGGCAGTTTTACCAGGCAATTGCTCGTTCGGGCCGCCGGGCTTTCTCGCCTTCGCTTTTATAATACCGCCAATTACCCAGAAGACCGCAAGAACTACAACGATCAGGATGTTCATCCAGCCTTCAGCGTCATCGCTTCGACCTGCAAGAATTATTTGTGCTAAAAGCTCACTCATACGCTTTACTCTCGGCCATATAGATCATACTGAATCAAGTGTTAAAGCATAAATCATCGAGACTATTCTTTCTTCTTGGGCTTTGCGATGGAATCTCGCATCGAGGTATCAGCCATAACGTTCTTCATTTTATAATAGTCCATCACACCGAGATTGCCCTTCTTGAAGGCCTCAGCCATCGCCAATGGCACTTTTGCTTCATTTTCAACTACGAGTGCCCGCATTTCCTGCTCGCGTGCGAACGCCATTGCGCGGCGTTTTTCCGCCTCGGCCTGTGCTCTTGCCAGATCAGCCTTGGCCTGTGCCCCCTGTAGTTGAGCGCCGATATTTTCACCTACATCGACGTCGGCAATATCAATAGATAGAATCTCATAAGCCGTTCCGGCATCAAGCCCTTTGGCTAAAACCGACTTGGATATGTCGTCGGGATTTTCCAAGACGCTCTTGTATGTTACCGCGCTGCCGATAGTAGTAACAATTCCCTCGCCTACGCGAGCGATAATAGTTTCTTCAGTGGCACCGCCGATTAGTCTTTCGATATTGGCTCGGACGGTAACACGCGCCTTTGCCTTCAACTGAATGCCATCCTGAGCCACTGCATCTATCGTTCCTCTGCTCTTCGCAGGATCGGGGCAATCAATCACCTTGGGATTGACGCTTGTTTGGACCGCTTCGAGGATGTCACGGCCTGCCAGGTCAATTGCTGTAGCCGTTTTCAGGCTCAAGTCAATATTTGCCCTGTTTGCGGCTACCAATGCGCGTACGACGTTCGGGACCCTGCCGCCGGCGAGGTAATGGCTCTCAAGATCCGTCGTTGTCAATTTCAGGCCCGCCTGAATTGCAGTGATTTTGCTCAGAACGATGGTCCTGATATCGACCCTTCTGAGCCACATTCCAATAAGCTCGGAGAATTTGACATCAGCTCGCGAGAGTTTAGCCTGCAGCCACAGTCGGAAGAATTTCAGGAACAGCAGGAAGGCCACAACCGCTACAAGAATGACTACGACCAAAATCGCCACTAAGACAACTTTTGTCGGATCGGTTTGTGCCAGAGTCGCGTTTGTTAAGTTATACATAATACTTGTCCTTTCATTAACTCTCTTCGATTATACGAACAGTCAACTGTGTGCTTTCCACGTTGATGACCTTGACCTTTTTGCCCTTGTCAACATATCCGCTCTCGGTGACACACTCGACTCTCTGTCCGGAGAAATCGCACATTCCCACCGGCCGCAGCGGTGTAATGACAACGCCTTCGGCACCGAGCAGCTCTTTAAGCCTGTCCGTATCGGGTATGGCATCGCCCTGCCGGCGTTCCGGGGGCGTGAGCGTCACGCTTTTGCCGAACCTGGTTTTTGGGAATATCTTGTAAGCGACAAATAACACCGATGGAATCATTATAGCCGCGATTCCTATGCCGATCCACCCGACAGTAACACTGTATTGGAAAAAAATCACGATACCGCCGACCAGGCAGGCAAGCGCGCAGATACTGATCAGGCCGCCGCTCGGCACGAATACTTCGGCGACGATCAGCGCCGCACAGGCAAAATAAAGAAAAACGGCAAAAATAAGCCACCAACCCATTCACTTTTCCCTATGATTGCTCTTACACTACTTTGACAACAACTCTGTTGCCATGAATTTTTATTATCTCGACCTTAGTGCCTTTGTCAAGAAACTCGGCTTTGGCAACGACATCCACGATTGCATTGCCGAATCTTGCTTTTCCGGTAGGCCTCAGCGTTGAAACGACTTCTCCGATGTCACCTATATTAATGCCGATGGTTTCAAGTTCAGGCGGCGCCGTCATACTGATTTCCATTTCCGTGCCCTGCTTTGCTACCGCCGGCACTAAAATCAGCCCGCTGAGGAACTGGAGTTTAGGCATGTATTTCGTCAGTATCCACGCCAGGACGACAAATCCAAGGAAGCCGAACGACAATCCCATAAGCCCATCCATAAATACATCCCAGTTTGCAGGACTGTCGGGCCAGGGAACCCTGTTGGGAGGATTCTTGATTAGCATGCCGAATAAGCCGACCATGGCACAAATTATTCCCATCATTCCCGCGATGCCAAAGCCGGGCAGTACGAAAAACTCAACCAACAGCAGTAGTATCCCCACGAAAAATAACGCCACCTCCACCCAGTTTGCCAATCCCACCAGGTATTTGCTGCCGATGATTATTACAAGGCATATCACCGCCGCGAGCCCGGGCAGTCCGACGCCCGGCGTGTTAAATTCAATATACACTCCCAGCATGGCAAGCATTACAAGCGCTGCCATCACCGCCGGCGAGTTTAACCACCGGACCATCTCTTCCGACCAGAGAGTTTTGAGTACCATCGGCTCGCCGGCGAAAGTCACGCCGTCACGTTCGGCCAGAAACTCAAGGGCCCCAGCCCGGTCTTTGACCTGTGCTCTGGCAATTCCATACTCGAACGCCCTGGCAGCGGTTAGCGTCAAAATCTCGTCTTCTTTTACAATCAGCTCTTTGCCGTCCAGATCATATTTATTCGGATCTTCGGGCATTTGCTCGTTTTCGAAGAACTCGCTCTCGCCGCTTTGCAGATTCTTTACTCTGTAAACCTTGGTCTGCATGGTGACCATTGCCTTTAGCAGTGCGGCCGGGTAATCGTTTGCTTCTGCTGCCCGCGCAAAGGCCGCGCGGGTAAAACTCTCGGCTTTTTCACGCTCCACACCTTCGAGCTTGCCGCCTATTGTAATAGGAGCGCAATCGCCGATGGTGGTGTTCTCGCGCATTATGATATCCCGGCAGGAGACGCTTATCATCGCACCGGCTGATATCGCTTCGGTGGTAACATAGGCGACCGTGTGGGCTTTTTTGCCTATATCGAGTATGAAATACTTGGAAATATCGTCCGCAGACTGTAGAAGCCCCCCGTAGGTGCTGATTTCATAAACGACGTATTCCACATCGGAATCAAGTGCGATTTGGGTCCTTCGCTGGATGGATTTATAGAGCCCATCGTCGATCATGCCCTTGCAGACAATAACCGCTGCGTTGACGACGGGTGAATCTGTGCCGACGGCGTTCGGCTCAGACGCCATACTCGATCCCGCGAGCAATATCAGGCACAACACACCAACCGCAATTATCCGAAGTGGACACTTCATATGGCCAATTATACCTTCAAATTGCTCAGTTGCCAGTATATAGTCAGGAATCGGAAGAAATTTTTGGTTTGACTCCCTCCCATTGCAGGCCGCCGATGATTGCCTGTGCGATATTTGTGAGGTGGTCACCGATTTTTTCGATATTGTCAATCAGGTCGATAAAAACCAGGCCCGTCTCCGCCGAGCAGATGCTCTCGCTCATGCGCTGGACGTGGCTTCGACGAAAATCCATCTGCATCTGATTGATGTTATTCTCTTTGACCAGAGCCAATTTGGCAACCTCAATATCATTTTTCTCCAGAGCTTCTATGACGTGATCAAACATTTGCTCTGCCTCGTGTCTCAATTGGCCGATCTCGGCCAGCGCCAAGTCGCTGAATGAAAGCTTTTTATCCATTTTTCGTTCAGCAATTTCGACGACATTGACGGCATGGTCGCCAATACGCTCAAGGTCGTTGACCGTGTGCAAAAGCACCGGCAACTTGATAGAAACCTCATCGGATAACTGCCTGCGTGATAGTGCTGAAAGGTAGGTCGTAATGGCGATCTGGAATTCATCGATGAAGTCTTCTATTTGTCTTACCGTCTCAAGCATTCTTCTATCATTATTGACAATTGCGTTGAGACAATTTTCAAGGGCTTTTTTGGCTGTTTTTGCCATGCGAATGATTTCGCGTTTTGACTGTTCCAGCGCTATTACCGGTGTGCCAAGAAGGTGTTCCTCGAGGATTACAGGCTTTGCCGCTATATCACCGGGTTTTTCCGGCACTAATTTCACGACGATTCCTCTCAATACACCGGCAAGTGGCAAAAACACACCCGAATTCGCAACATTGAAAATAGTGTGCGCAATGGCAATATTAGCCGCAATAGTGGCAGGACCAAGTTCCCATGGAGAGATTTTATAAACCAAAGCACCGAACAAGCCAAGATGAACGAATGGATAAGCTACACAGACACCGAGGGTGTTGAATATTGTATGCGCCCAGGCTGTACGTTTCGCATTCAAGTTTGCCTGCAGTGCTGCGAGTTGAGCGGTTATTGTCGTACCAATATTGCTGCCTAAAACAAACGGTATCGAAACATCAAGGACTTTTTGCCAATCGCTCCCGAAAGCCCCGCCGCTTGCCAGTATCTGAACAATAGCGATGGCAGCCGAACTACTCTGCAGAAGCGTCGTTATCACGGCACCGGCCAAAATAGCCAGTATAGGCCTGTCACCTAATGAAACAAAAAGTTCCTGTACCCGTGGGCTACTTTGTAACGGCTGAAAAGCATCTTTCATAAAATTGATGCCGACAAATAATATTCCGAAACCGAGCATTATTTGTCCTATACTTTTTGTCCTTCGCGTCCTGCCCAGAGTCATCAAAAGAAATCCGAAGCCGACCGCCGGCAAAGCGTAGATTGTAATCTTAAAAGCGCCAACGCCGGATATTGAAACCAGCCAGGCGGTTGCCGTCGTGCCGACATTTGTTCCAATTATTACGCATATTGCCTGCTGGAGTGTAAGCAGCGCGGCATTCACAAAACCTATAACCATAACAGTCGTGGCCGAGCTGGATTGAATCAAAGCCGTAACACCTGCGCCAACCAAAAAGGCAATAAGCGGCTTTTTAGTCATTGACTCAACAATTTTCCTGAGCTTTTGGCCCGCGACCTTTTTCAGCCCATCGGACATCAATCCCATACCGAACAGGAATAGACCCAACCCCCCTATTGTTCCGAGAATCATTTGTTTGTAATCCATACGGATTCCTTAAAGTGATAGCATACTATACATACATGATTCAAAGCTTCTCGTGCAATTTCGGACTAATGTACTTACATCCTTCGAATTGCACTGCTTTTTAGCTTTTTCCGTTTCACTGGTCAAGGCAGTTTTCCATCGGTTAATACTAAATGAGATTCTACGTTATGTCGGCTTCCGGTTCGGGATTCGATGAAACTTTCAATTCGACCCCATCCCATTGCAGACCTCCTATTACCGCTTGTGCGATATTAGTCAGGTGGTCGCCGATTTTTTCAACATTGTCAACCAGGTCAATGAAAATCAGCCCTGAATCGGCGGAACAGGAGCCCTCACTCATGCGCTGAACATGACTGCGGCGAAAATCCACCTGCATTCTGTTAAGGCTATCCTCTTTCTCCAGGGCCGCTTTGGCCTGCTCTATGTCACTATTTTCGAGTGCCGCTATAATATTATCACACATCAGCTCTGCCCGGCTTTTCAGTTGGGCTGTCTCGGCCAGTGCCGAATCACTAAAGGAAATCCTGTACTCGATTTTTCGTTCGGCAATTTCCACGATATTGACGGCGTGGTCGCCGACACGCTCGAGATCGTTAATCGTATGTAGAAGCACCGGCAGTTCCGCCGACATCTCAGTGGAAATCTCCTTTGCCGATAAGGCGACAATATAAGAGGTGATCTCGTATTGGAGACTATCCGTCACATCCTCCGTCGTCCGCGCCATGTCAAGTTTTCTCCTGTTGTTCTCAACAAGACCCTCCACGGCCTGATTAACTGCCCTTTTGGCTACCTGGGCCATCCGCATTATCTCATGCCTTATCTGGTTTATAGCCAACTCGGGCGTATCCAATAGGTTTCGTTCCAATGCCGTTGGCCGGACCACAAGGTCATCAGGCTTCTCCGGTACGAACCTGACCACCATTTTTTCCAGCACACCGGTCAGCGGTAGGAAGAAAACCGCCTCGAATATCTTTATTGTTGTATGTGCGATTGCTATGGATGCCGCTATTGTCGTCTGTGTGAGTTCCCACGGCGCGATGATATGAACCGCCTTGCCGATCCAACCGATGAACCAGATACAGATAAACGCACCAATCACATTGAACATTGTATGTGCCCAGGCGGCACGACGTGCATTCAGATTAGCCCGGAACGCTGCGAGTTGAGCTGTTATGGTGGTACCAATATTGCTCCCTAAGATAAAGGGGATTGAAAGGTGAAGCGCCACTTCCCAGTCGGTGCCGAACGCCCCCGACATAGCTAATAACTGAACGCTTGCAACGGCCGCGGAGCTGCTTTGAATAAGCATCGTCACAGTCATCCCTGCCAGGATGGCCAGGATAGGATTTTTTGCCGCTGCTATGAACAGTGCCTGCGCGCCCGGACTGTCCTCCAGACCGCTAAATGCGTTCTTCATAAAGCTTATGCCAACGAAAAGGATACCGAATCCAAGGATGATTTGCCCGATGCTCTTTATCCTTCGCGTCCTGCCCCCGATCTGCAGGAGAAATCCCAGGCCTATTGCCGGCAGAGCATATGTTGTGATTTCCAGCGTCCCGATACCGGATATAGAAACAAGCCAGGCCGTCGCCGTCGTTCCGACGTTCGTACCGATAATCACGGATATTGCCTGCTTGAGTGTAAGCAGTCCTGCATTGACGAAACCGACGACTATAACGGTTGCAGCAGAACTTGATTGGATTAAAGCCGTTATACCCGCGCCCACAAGACAGCCGACAACGCGTCTTTTCGTCATCGATTCGAGAATGTTTTTGAGTTTCTTGCCCGCGGCTTTTTTAAGACCTTCGGACATCTGGAGCATACCGAACAAGAACAGCCCCAATCCCCCTACCGTCCCGAAAACCATTTCCCTGATCATCTCCCGGTTCCGCAGCTTGAGCGTTTTATCAATCTCGGCTTCAATAACTTCCTGAAACTCAGCTTCAAACCGTCCGGGCTCTTGTCCACAGAGCGATCTTAACTGCCCGGCTTTTTCGTGACCTTTTTTCTCAAGCCATTCCAGGGCGTGGTCGATTTGGTCCTGCCTGCTCTTCTCGGCATTTTTCTCTCGCAACTGCTGCAAAGCCTGTCTTAGCGTTTCAGCCTTTTCAGAGTCTTTTTGCTCAAGCCACCTGAAAGCCCCCAATTCCGTTTCCGTCAGGCATGGCTCCTCAACGGCCGTGATAGAAATGTTCGGCGGAATATTAGTCGACACATCACGCTGTTCTGCAGCCGGACACAAAAGACCAACGGCCAATAGTACCGCTACAGCGAAAATTGCTGTGGCCTGATAATCTTTCCTCACTGCGTTATCCCTTCCGAAAATTGCCTTCCATTTTAGCCGGTTCGGTTTATAAAACCAGAGCCGGTCGTCTCAAATGCAGTGATATCGAAAAATACGAAACAGCGAGGCGCTTGTACATAATGCCAGGTTCGTCGTCAAGGCATTTTCCACCAGGAAACACGATGCAGCTTTACAATTACTCCCTGGAATATGTTCAAACAAGCTTTCGAAGAATTTCCACCCCCTGTCGGATTTTTTCGTCGCTGGTCGCGTAGCTTATCCTGAAATGCGTATCTTGTTCGCTGAAAACGTTGCCCGGAATAATGAGCAGATTGTTGGCAATCGCCTTTTCGACGAATGCTGTGGCCCCTGCCGAGCCGGGTGCTTTCACGAACGCGTAGAATGCACCGCCGGGCCTGACCAGCTCGAACGCACCGTTCAAGCTTTCATAAAGCAGGTCTCTTTTCTTTCTGTACACATCGACCAGGTCGCTTACGTCATAATCCAAGGCGGCCAGCGCAGCCTGCTGGAAAGGCGTCGGAGCGCAGACGAACGTATATTGCTGTATTTTGGTCATTTCCTCGACGACGTGTTTGAGAGATTCGTGTGCCGCGACGTAGCCCATCCGCCAGCCGGTCATCGCGTAGGATTTACTGAAGCCGCGCAGAAGCAGGGTTTTTTCGTAATGACTCGCGATACTCGGGCAATCGCCGTCGTAGCAGAATTTCTCGTATATCTCATCGGTCATCACGAGGATATCGTTATCCGCCGCAACCTTGGCCAGCGCCTTAATCCGCTCTTCCGAATATACCATGCCGGTCGGATTGCAGGGCGAGTTGAGGATAATCATCTTCGTTTTGGCCGTGATGGCCTCGGCGATTTTCTCAACGGGTAGGTCGAAATCGGGATAGCTGTCGATATAGACGCACTTTCCGCCTAACATGTTAATGACATGCTTGTAGATAACGAAGTACGGATCCGGGATAATCACTTCGTCGCCGGCGTTAATCAGCGATAAAAACGCCAGCAGCAGTCCCCCGCTGACGCCGCTTGCCACCAGCACGGCGGGATTTTCCCAGCCGAACTCGCCTTTCACCTGCTCGGTGATTCTGTTTTTCAGTGTGGCGTCGCCGGCGGTTTGCGAGTATTTGTTCTGACCGTCCCTAATGGCCTGGATTGCCGCTTCTTTCAGTTCTTCGGGCACATCGAAGTCCGGCTGGCCGATTGAGAAATTGATTGGGTCCTTCAGTGAGGCTGCCAGCGCGAAGACCTTCCGAATCCCGCTGGCGTCGATTTGTGCTGCTCTGTCTGCTATTAAATTTTTCATAATCCAAGATTATAGCCCCACGGGACAAACAAGCAAACAAAAAATCCCCCTCAGAAATATTTAGCCCGGCAATTCATTGCCGGGTGCCTTTTGTTGTATAATTCAAATCCGGGTGCCTTTTAATGAGAATCGAAAGCCGGGTGCCTTTGAACAAACGTCATTGCCAGGCCCGAAGACCCGCAGCAATCTAAATAGTCAATAGCCAATATACTTGTTCATTAGGAGCCTCCCGAAAAAAAGTTATTGTGGCGTTTTAACGACCATGTGGGAAAACCCAAGGGCCGATTCAAGTCAGCCCCGATTATAACCTAACCGGGAGGCTCCGGTTATATAGCTTATCCTGTCTACTTTAAGTTGATTATCCACAGCACGCAATATGCACTACGCAATCCTTGGGACTCCTTACGGAGTACGCACTACGAACAAAGGACACCGTCTCACGGAGATTTTTTTGGAATTCCCCCGCCCTTTGGTGTTTAGATTCGTATAATACTAAACTAAATGATTATTGATTAATGATTATTGATGAATGATGGTAAATAAGACAATTTCGAGCATTGAACATCTGCGGTTATCTGTGGTTAATTTGAACAAAAGGTCAGAATAATGAAAAAAACAGGTGAAAAAGAGTAGAAAACAACGAAAACTCGTGGTTAATTTGAAAAAACAAAGCCAATTTGCTAAAGGCTAAAATGAACGTAAATATCTATATAGAAAGGGAGTATGAGAGAAAACAGTGTTTTTGGGCGGCGAAAAAACAAAGCCAATTCAAAGCCAAACAAAGCCAATGGCCAGCCTTCGATGGGAAATCCTAAGCAAGCCGAATGGAGCAATGGGCAGTGCGGGTAAATGTAGCAAGCATTCCTTCTGCCGGCTTATTTGCCCAGTTCCCCAAGGGCCTGTCGGAGGATTTTTGCCATCCGTTCGGTCTGGAGCTTGAGGATTTCATGGCCGATCTCGGCGCTGGCGAATTCCCGCGGGTTTCTGCCGTCGCCGTTGGATCAGAGCTTGTCGGCGAACGGCAGAGTTTCCGGCACTACGTGAATCTCGGTAGTGAATTTGTATGGAATCGGGCCGCCGCTGTCGAAGGTCAACTCGGCGAAAAATGCCGTCCAGCCCTCGTCCGGCTTGGGGACCTTTGCTACATACTTGCCGGGACTGGCCGCGGCAAGGTCCGAGCTTTTCCAAACCGGGCCGATGATTTCAAGCCGGAAATCCCTCGCTTTGGGATTTGTGGCCTGCCAGAGTTTGACATCCTTAGGGGCCGTGGTCGTTTTGACCTCGATCGAGCCGTTGGCCTTGACGGACCATGAGAATTTTGGCCGGGGGGCGTTTTTCAAAATAGACTGGAAGAACACCAACAGACTCATGTGAGCATCCGAGCCGCCGAGGCCGTGGTCGGTATTCGGGACGTATCGTAGGTATTTCTCGCCGGGCAGGTCGTGGAAGTAAAACTGTGCCGAGTCCGGCAGGAAGAACTGGTCTCCGCTCGAATTAATCAGGCATTTGGGTATAGACGCGTAGCGGTCGCGGTATTCGTACGGATCAACAATTTTAATCAGCTCCTGGCCTTCCGGTGTGTCGAGTTGCTCGAAAACCTTCATTTCGCCGTAATCGGCGATAGCATCGGAATGGAAACCGTAAGCGGCAAAATGGTGCCTCATCTGCTCATCCATATTCAGTACGTCAATGACGGCCGGGGCTATGGCGACCACCCGCTTATCAACCGCTGCGGTCAGCCAGGTCGTCCAGCCCCGCTTCGAGCCGCCCGAGACCACGAACTGCTTGATATCGAGCGGGCCGGAGTCAAGAGATTTAAGGTGGTTCTGAATTGTGTCCATCGCGCGGACGGCACTTTTTACCATCGGCAAAAGCAACGGCCAGCTCTTGTCGCCGGTAGCAACACACTTACTGAAGGTGTAAGCGATTATGCCGTCTTCCGAGCGTGGCCTGCCGCCGTCCGTGAACATCAACGGCTGGTTCGGCACCATTTTCAGATCGGCGACGACCGAGCCGGCACCAAGGGCAATGCCGATCAGCATTTTGTCGGCCGAATCGGGTGCCGAGCGTTTATTGCTGCCTCCGTTAATCCACAGCAGCGCTTTATTGCCGGTTGCGTTGGCGGGCCGAACGATTGTCAGCCAGTGCTTCCAGAGCGGGCGGTCGACCTCGTCCTTGCTGCGCCAGGACTGCGAGGTCATATCCAGAATATAAGCGGTATAACCCAGGCCGGAAACGGTTTTGACGACGCTGTATGTGTAGCTGTCATCGGGTTTTGCGACATAATCGTCCAGCGGCGTGCCCGAGGCGAACTGGGCTGCTGCGAGAACCAGTAAGGCTAAAAATGTACGATAGTAACGCGATTTCATATCCGATCCTTTCTATGTTTTCGAGTGATTCAGCCATTCATATTCCCGCTCGCGCAGGAATGACAAAACACAGACTCAATCCCGAAGCAATCCCTCGCTCACAGCCGGATTTTGCCTGCCCTGTGGCGCTATACTTTTTTCGGGAAGATGCCCCGCAGGTATTCAGCGTCGTAGCGGCAGCTTTCCTCAAGGCCCAGCGGCATCTTCGTGCCTTCCATGACGAGCCAGCCGCGATAGCCGATATCGTCCATCGCCAGGCGGACTTCTTTGAAGTCGATCGAACCTTTGCCGTAAAGGTTGTCGTAGTCCTTGGCGTGAAACTGGCAGATAAGCGGGCCGAGCTGGCGTATTTCCTTATAGATATCGTAGCCTGCTTTATGCGAGTTGCCTACGTCGTAGTACACCTTGACGGCGCGCGAGCCGACCCTTTCGATAATATCGATGTGCTGCTCGGCACTGAGCCACGATTCGATGCCGAGTGTGACGCCGACCATTTCCGCTCTGGGAGCGATTTGCCTGAGACGCTGGACAACCGTGTTAACGCCCTGCTCGTCGTTTTGCAGGTCGCCTTCGCCGAAAAAGGCCAGCAGAATCACTTTGGCTCCCATTGCCTCGGCCACGCCGATGCCCTGCCGCACCCATCGCTCGGCACGCGGATCGCTTTTATACGGGACGCTGTTAAGCACGCCCATAGCCAGCGAGGCGATTTCCATTTTCTGCTTGCGGGCTGCTTTGAGAATATTGTCCTGCAATTCTTCGTCGAACAGTGGCAGGTGACTATCCCCCCTGCCGAAATCCACCTGCACGCCGTCCAGTCCTATCCGTTTGGCGATTTCGAACGAGCCCGGGTCGGCGGTCTTCCCTATCGTCCAGTCACAAACGCCCAGCTTAAATCCGGTGGGAGCTTTTGTTTGCTCTCGCTTGATCGAAGGAGTACAGGAACATGTCACTGCGAGGCCGGCGGCGGCGCGAGCGGCCCCAACCATCATCTGGCGGCGAGTTATGTGTAAACGTTTCATTTCTATATCTCCAAGAGATAACCGTAAGGGCATTGTCACAATTAACTTACGATTTCAGGCCTTTAAGGTTAGCGTCAAGTTTCTCCGTGCTTTTGACAATGCTCTTCCACATTACTTTCTCGCCCGTATAGGCGGCGGTCCGGCCGAGGATTGTAATCAGATTGCTGCGAACGCTCGGCTCGACGGTCGGATTGGCGTAATTGCCTTCGACGATGCTCTTATGGAACGTGGCGATGTTTGCCACGGTACCGTCCTTGTATATGCCGGGGCTTTTGCCGCCGCGATAGAAGTTCTCGCCGCGAATAAGTACCTGGCCGCCGTATTCGGTTTCCAGCACGCCTTTGGAGCCGAACATCCGGTTCCGAATGCCTTCGGGCTGCGTACCGTGACCTTTTATCTGTCTCGAACTGAACGTAATGCCGATTTTGTTCGGGTATTCGAAGAGCAGCGCGAAGTGGTCGTTGCAGGTCCCCACCGGGCGAACCGTCCTGCCGCCCACCCCGACGGCGGAAACCGGCTCTTCGTCCATGATCCAGTTCATCACATCCAGCGTGTGAATGTTCTGTTCGGTAATTATGTCGCCGGAAATCACGCGGTCCAGCCCCCACGCCCGCAGACGGACCTCGGGATTGTTCGGGTCATTTCGCCATGTATCGTACATCCGCCCGAACGGGCAGGTTGCATGGTAGATCGCCTCGCCGAAAACGAACTCGCCCAGCGCTCCATTACGCAGACGTTTGAGCGCCTCGATGTAGAACGGGTCGGCTCGCGTCTGGAAGTCAATGAGGAAGCAGCGTTTATTTCTCGCGGCTTTTTTGCCGCTCTCGCCGATACTGTGACATCCGGGCACGTCTACGGCAATCGGTTTTGCGACATAGGTGTGACATCCGGCTTCCACCGCCATCGCGGCCTGCTCGGGATGAAAGTAAGGCGGGCTTACAATCGCTACGGTGTCTACCTTCTCCAGCAGCTTTTTATAGCCAAACAGGCCGGGGAAACGATTTGCCGCCGGTACGCCCAATTTTTCGCCGGCGCTGTCGATTCTGTCCTGGAAATAATCCGCCACGGCCGTGACATTGTACCCGCCGTGCTGCTTGAACAGTTCGGCTATCCATGTCCCCCTGCCGCCGCAGCCTATCAGGCCCAGGTTGACTTTCGAGTTGGCGGCAGCTCCGCGAACCAGTTCCGGCTTGACAATTGTAAACGACAGAGCGGCCGCACCGGCACCGGCCATGAACCGGCGACGATTAATCCGTCCGGAGTTCCTGCCGGCGATTGAAGTTTTTTGATGTTCCAACATTTCGTAATCCTCCTTTTCAGGCATTATGTAAATGTATTTTCAACAAACACGTATAAAGTACAGTGCCGAGCGATTGATATTTCCTTTGCCCGGCACACAATTTAATTACTCTTTTCATACCTTCATATAGACTTCCCGCCTGATCTTTCCGGTTGAGGTTTTCTGGAATTCCTCGATTCTGATTTCAAGATGCTGCGACGAGATTTTCTCGAAGCTGGTAAGCTGCCGGCTGTTCTGCTGACATTCATTAATGTTCCGCCAAATGAGGTTCTTAAGGAGCTGCGGCTTATCCACCAGATCGTCGGATGAATGATTTGCATGGGCCTCTATTGCTTCCCAGGCCGGACGGACGATAGCCCTGATGGTTTCCTCTACGAAGCCTGCCGGGTCCTTCTGGAAACCAGTGACCACCAGTATTTCACCGACGAATTTCGCCTGCGAAAGCGCCGACTCGACGTGCTCGGGGCTGATATTCTTGCCGCCTGGCAGCACAATCACGTACTTCTTCCGCCCGGTTATGGAAAGATTTCCATCTTCGTCCAGATGCCCCAAATCACCGGTGAGCAGCCAGCGGATGCCCTCGTCGTCGGTTATGATAGCCGTTTGAGTGGCTTTTGGGTTCTTATAGTAGCCCTTCATTATGCAGGGCCCGCCGAGTGCGATTTCGCCCTTTTCGCCGGGCGGCAATTTCTGATTGTCTTCGTTGACGATTTTGACGAATATCGTGTTAATGGGTTTGCCCACCGAGCCCAATTTGCCGGCTTCCTCGTTGAAGCCGTACACGGGCGAATTTTCCGTCGTGCCGTAGCCTTCGTACAGCAGCAATCCTCTTCGCCAGAACACATCCAGTACCCACTCCGGCATCGGCGCAGAGCCCGAAAGGAAAAACCGGATTTTGCTCCAGCCGAGCTTCTTAATGATTCTTTTTCCCACAAGTTTAGGCGTATAGCGGTCGAGCAGTTTGACATGCAGCTTTTTCTGTTTCTCTTTGGCAAGGCTCTCTTCGAAGTTCTTCGCGAGCATCGTATAAAGAGCAGGTACAGCCACAAAGATTGTGACTTCTTTGTCCCTTATGAGTTCGGCCATCTGGCGGTACTTGTTGATGTAAACATTGGTAGCACCAACACTCAAAGACAGCAGCTTGCCGACCGTCAGGCCGAACGAATGGTGCGGCGGCAGGATATGTCCGAGCGTATCTTTGTGACTTATTTTTACCTTCATTACGGAGCCGAGGAGATTGGCGCTCAGATTACAGTGTGTCAGCTCTACTTCTCGCGGATCGCCCGTCGTGCCGGACGTGCACAAAATCACTGCGGTATCGTCGATATCTACCCCGGCGGGGATTTTGTTCAACAGCTCATCTATTTCATTATCGCTGAGGCCGGCTTCATCATAAATGGTCATTTCGATGAAAGCCACACCATTGCCAGCGGCGAAATCTTTCAATTCCTGCTGGGATTCGGCATCCTGATAATCGTCGGCCATAACAATCAGCCGGCTGTCCGTATGTCTCAGGTGATTTATCACACCTTCGACCGGCCTTTCCGGGTCGATCAGGACAGGAATAGCTCCGGCAAGTATGACACCCCACAGGGCAACGTCCCAGTCGGCGCGATTCTTGCCGAGTATCGCCACTTTATCCGCGATTCGGATGCCCTGAGATTGTATAAGCCATCCGGCAAAATCCCGCGCCCTGGCTTTCAACTGCTCGAAGGTTAGAGATTCTTCGCGATCGGCCCTGATGATTTCCAGGCATTTCTTGTCCAGGAACTTGATTTCGGCAAGGGACTCGTTAAAGATGTCGATCAATGTTCGATACTTGAGTTCTGTTTGCATCTATTTTCGGCTCTCCACTGGACGCCTTACGGCACTGTCAAAGAATTCGCCCTTTGCAGCCTATGGCTACTCTTCTTCGCAGTTGTTCTGCCGGAAATTATCGTTTGCAGAACTTTACCCGCTCATCTACAATATGGCAAGTCTTTTCCTTGATGCGGCTTAAGATTTTATCAGGGACAGCGAAGCAGCAATCCACGCCAGTCTTAAAAAAATGTTACGTTCGCCGTCTTTTATGCCTTATATATGTGTGGCTGGGGCAGAGAGTGGCCCTTCGAGGTAACTGAAAGTGAGGATAATTAGATTTTTCTGTTTGTTTTTGGTGTTAATGCTTCTTTCCGCCGGATGCAGGAAGAAGCCTCCTCCGACTACAACACCACTGCACTGGGCTGCCAAGACCGGGGATATCCAGCGACTCAGCTCGCTGCTCTCAAGCGGTGCCGATGTCAACTCCAGGGACAATAATACATGGACACCTTTGCACTGGGCAGCCCACAAGGGTTATAAAGAGGCCGTTGAACTGCTAATCTCCAATGGAGCCGACGTCAACGCAAAAGACAAAGACGGCTGGACGCCGCTACTGCTTGCTTTACCTGCCGGTAATAAAAATATAGTAGAACTGCTCGTGAATAAAGGGGCCGATGTCAATGCCAGGGCCGGCAAATATGATGAGACGCCGTTGTTCTTCGTGGTCAAAAAGGGACATAAGGATCTGGTGGAACTGCTTATCGCCAAGGGCGCTAATGTTAACACAAAGAGAACAAATGATTGTACACCGTTACACCGTGCTGTCCAGAAAGATGCTGAGGTGGCGGAACTACTTTTAGACCACGGAGCTGACGTCAATGCAGTGGATCTGCATGGTGACAAGCCTTTACATTATGCGGCTTACAGAGGCCCTATCGAGGCAGTTGGATTACTTATTGCCAAAGGAGCCGATGTCAACACAAGGAACGAAGAAGATGAGACGCCGCTACATGATGCAATAAAGCGAGGTAACAAGGACATAACAGAACTACTAATTGACAAAGGCGCCAATATAAATGCAAAGAACCAGATCGGAGAGACACCACTACACGAAGCAGTAGATAGAGATAACAAGAGCATTGTGAAGCTACTTATAACCAAAGGTGCCAATCTTGAAGCAAAGAATAAACGTGGCCTTACGCCTTTACATCGTGCCTTAAGGCGTATGTCGTATATACTAAGCGACAACAGACATAAGAAAATGATAGAGCTTCTCGATCTTCTTATTTCTGCAGGAGCTGATATCAAAGCTATAGACAATCATGGAGCAACTGCTCTACACAAAGCAGTCTACACGGATGATATTAATGTAGCGAAGCTGCTTATAACCTATGGAGCTGACATCAATGCTGAGGACTCGATCGGCAATACACCACTGCATGATGCAGCTTCTTTGCCTTCCAGAGACATTGCACAGTTTCTCATCGACACCGGGGCAGATGTAAATGCAAAAAATGAAGCCGGGCGTACACCACTGCACGAAGTGATTACACATGAGTGGGTGCACGCTGCCAACAGATTCTACAAACAAAACGAGGTGGCAAAGCTGCTTATTGAGAAAGGCGCCGTTGTCGATGCAAAGGACAACAATGGCCGTACACCGCTACACCAAGCTATTAGAGGTAATGGGGTTTTCAGATTATCCGGCTCCCGTGGATATTCTTCGTCCAACGAATTAGCTGAGTTGCTTATTGCCAAAGGAGCCGACGTCAATGTAAAGGACGTGAACGATAATACGCCATTGTTAAATGCCCTCCGCGCTCGCAACTGGGATGCAGTGAAACTGGTGCTTGAAAGAGGGGCCGATACGAGGGTCAAGAATGATTCCGGGGATAATCCAATTTCAATTGCTCTTTACTATCAGCAATGGGAGGTTGCGGAGCTCCTTGCCGCCAAAGGCGATGATGTCAATTCGCAGGATTTAGACGGCGATACCCTGTTACACTATGCAGCTTCTCAGGGTAACTTTGAGCTGGCCAGGCTCCTAATTTCCAAAAAGGCTGACGTTAATAAGAAAAACCTGGGTGGGCGTACGCCACTGCACTATGCAGCCCGCGGCCACAAGAACCTGGTCGAGTTACTTCTTGCTAACGGAGCGGACGTCAATGCGAAGGACAAGAATGGTGAGACACCATTGCACAAAGCGGCCCGCCGGGGACATGATGATATTGTTACTCTTTTAAGCCAGCGAGAAACGAAGGAGTAGGGGCGGCCCCATGTGGCCGCCCAAGCATCGATAATTAACCAGGGCAACCACACGGGGTTGCCCCTACAGCAAACAGAAATAGACATCTCCGCTTTATATATGACTACCGATACGCCATTAGAAAGGTGCATCATGTTGAGCCGGATTCGCATGAAATTCGGTGTGTTTGGTTTTGCTGCTCGATGGTAAAGTTAACCGGCAGGAATTTCTTTATTGTTTCGATGTTCGTTGTCAGGTGGGTGGTCAGTTCGTTGATTGTGTAGCAGCCAGCTTTTGAAATGGCCATGTAGATTAGAAGCTGGTCGGCTAAGAAACGATCGATAGCTGCGCCGCTGACTAAGAAGTCATTGGCTAAACTTAGAAGCTCGCCCACTACTTTTCCCGATGCTTTGCCTTTCTGCCCGAATGCGGTAAAGACGATAATCCGAGTACCTCCATCCCCAAAGCCTTTGGCTTTGAGGCTGCCACCCGAAGATGCCACGAGGCGAATCATGATACAATTGCCGGGGCCGTTGGAATCCGTTACCTCGATGTGCTCTATATTCTTCAAGTTCAGCTTGCTTTGGAGCAATAGCTTCTTTTGGCGCTGAGCGATGTGGGCGGGAAGTTTCGCCGTGTATATCCGGGCGTGGATTTGGATGTTTTCAGCCGGTTGGCAGAAGTCAATTGATTGGTTTGGCTTTTCTTGCCGGGGCCGGATATTGAGAGCGATTTTTCCACCGCCGGCGGGAAAGAAGCCGTATTTCTCCAGTTTGCAGTCGGCGTCGAATCCGGCAGTCCCAATCGCAGGCAAAAAGGTCTCGGCGAGAAAATCATACGGCGGCGCCCAGGGATTATGCGTACCGCCGGTTACGGTGACGGTCGAAGGCTTGTCTGCTAAAAATAATGCCGGCAGGATGGTTTGAATCACAAGCGTTGCCGAGCCGGCTGAGCCGATATCGAATGAAAAGTCGCCGCTTCGAATGGGGCCGGGCTGAAAGTCCAGGACCTGCGAGCCTATGACCGCCCCCTTGCATTGTCCGCCACAGATTTCACACGCGGCCCGGACGCAGATTAAATGCTGCTTAGCCAGGCCCGGATTTCGGCGGGCGGCGCGGATATTTTCGATGTGCAGATTCTTGCCAGTAATGCAGGCCAAAACCAGGCTCGTTCGAAGTATCTGCCCGCCACCTTCGCCCGTGCTGCCATCTACGAAAACCGTCTCCATATCATCTTCCCTGAAACGATAGTAATTGTAAGATATCGGCGATTGTCTTATCGCGATTCTGATGGGTCAGCTTGAATGATTGCGTGCCCGGGCAATTTTTTACTTCGGAAATAAGGCCGGCACCTTTTCTCGCCACCGTGGCAAGGACGGATTTATCGGAGGCAAAAAGCCGGCGTACTGTGGCGTTGAATTTCTCGCTGAAACACTCCATCTTTCCGATCTCGTCGATAATGAATAATTCGGCGTCACTTCGCTCGACATCCAGAACCGTAACCACTGATTTCTCAAAGTCCATAACGTCCACGCCGTACTTGCCCACCTTAAAACGTACCTTAATGTCAACGTGAGCAAGAATCCCGGTTGCACCATCGAGACGTTTGAAGCGGAAACCCTTGCGATTATGATTTTCGCGAATCTCCTGCGTATAAAAGCCGGCGACTTTTTCGCAGTCAAGACTCGCAATAATTTTCATTATCGCGGTTGTTTTGCCGCAGCCCGGCAAGCCGGTTAACAATATTTTAGCTGACTTATGCGACATAGCGATACACGTAAACTAACAGTATCTTCCTTTCTATGGATATTCCTCTGCCGGATACCCAAGCCTGCCCCAGGTTGCCTTTTGCAGCCTCTGCAGGTCATACATGCCATCCTTGGTCTGCGGCTCGTAGTCCCCCCCTTCCAATATTTCCATGAATCCACCACGAGCAGGAATAAGCTCGCGAGGCATGTTTACGGTCTCACGGCCCTTCCATTTCCAATACTCTACGTGCCCATCCGCCATCGAGAGCGTCGCACCGTCACTATGGTGTATAGGAGGGGGACTGCCCCCATACCACTTAGGATAAAGATAATGAACGTAGAAATCACCGCCACCCGGTTGCTGGCCCTTATCCATAAAGACCGCACGCTGGCCCGCACCGGGACTTATGATATCCGTCAGTCTGGTCAGTCGCAGTACTGTACTGCCCACGCGCCGGCCCACGCCATTCGGCAAGTGCGTCCCTTCCACGAGGGGGCCATATGCGGCGGCGACAGTGGTGTACGTAAGTGCATGGTCCGCCCAGCCCCGGGGGCAGCGGTAGATGTCGACGTCCTGGATGTAGGGCCACAAAGCTCCTTTGTCGGGATGCTCTATCAATGCAGCACGACTCTCAGGCATTATAAAGGCCTTGCCCACCCAGCCTACACAATCGGCATAATCATTGCCCTGTCTCCCCACCTCATTGAAGGCGATGCCCCAAACGATCTGGTCATCATGTTCGGTGGCATAGGCAACCCACGCAAGGGTGAGCTGCCTGAGATTGCTCAGACAGACCGCACGCTGACCTTGTTCTCTTGCGCTGCGCAGCGCTGGGAAGAGCAGCGCAAGCAACAGTGCGATGATGGCAATAACCACCAATAGCTCGATTAACGTAAAGCCTTTAACTTTTCGCATTGCGGGTCATTCTCCATTTTGATTCGGTTCCCACCAGAGCCGGGGGTAGTCCTGCCCTTCGAGAATCCACCAGATATCTTCCGTACCGTTTTCGGTTTCGCCGGCAAAATCCCACCCGGCATCCAGAAACGTGCCGGCCGACTGCATCTCGGCTGTGGTTTTGCCTTCTCCGCCGTAGCTCGTAGTCCGGCCGCTGGTCTCAATATCCCAGAAGCAATTGCTGATTTCGCCGCCCCAATCGGCTCCTAAGAGCCCTCCGCTTCGAGAGCCTCCCGCTGTGATCGAATAGCAATTCCGTATTGCACCAGTACGACCATGAGAACCTGAACCGTTGCTGCCTGCCAGGCCGCCGACATACCATTGGCCGACAACACTGCCTCTGGCATAACAGTTGACCGTCTCGCCGGGTGCGCATCGTCCCACAAGCCCACCAACTGCGTTTTGATCCTCAACGCCGGCATATGAATAGGAGGATGTGATGCTTCCAGCGTTCCATCCCACCAGGCCGCCAACATTCTCATTTCCAGTCGCCTCACCCGTGAAATAGCAGTTCATGATGGCCCCGCCAGAACCATTTTCTCCGACCAGCCCGCCAAGCTCATCTTGTCCTGTAACGCTGCCGGACTCGACGTAGCAGTTTGTTACAATTCCTGCCCCTAACCGTCCAACCAGACAACCATGAAAGTCTCCTTTGTCCACGTGGACATTAGGATTAATCAATTCCAAATTCTCGATCCGGCCGCCGACCATATACCCGAAAAGTCCTATGCCTGTGGCCTCCGGAGACGAATATTTGAAATTTGAGATCGTGTGATTGCTGCCGTCGAAAGTGCCTCGGAATGGATAATACTGACTTGATATGATATAGAAGTCGACACCGGTTAGATCGATATCGCTGACAAGCTTGAAATGTGCGTTCATTAATCTTGGGTTGTGGCCGATACTGTTGAGTTCATCGGCTGTCAAGACAAGGTAAGGATCATCAGGCTCACCTGTTCCTCCTGAGAAGGCGGGCAATTCCGGCGGAGGCGAAAGCTGCCACATAAGGACCGGATATCCCCCGTCTTCTGGTTCCGCCCAGATGTCACCGGGCCCGCCCGGGGCACCGGCAAAGTCCCAACCTGCATTAATAAACGTATTTGGATTCTGCATATCTAACGTGGTTTTACCCACACCACCGTCGCTGATCGTCTGTCCGCTTGCTTCAATATCCCAGAATGAACCACTAACTCCATCGTCTCCATAGTGTCCTACAAGCCCCCCAATGTTATTATCCCCTGAGACAAGTGTAACCGAATAGCAGTTGCGTATCGTACCTGAAAGGATCGCGCCGGCGCGAGGAATGGCTGTGGCGTTGCTTCCCACGAGACCTCCAACATACCTTTTGCCGAGGACGTCCCCATCTGCATAACAATTGACAATCTCGGCATCGTCTGTATTGTATCCAACCAGACCGCCGACCTCGTTCCGCCCCTGGACGCCGGCAGACGAGTAAGAAGCTGTGATAACGCCATCGTTAATCCCAACCAAGCCGCCAACCCGATCCTGGGCATCAAGAGTGCCGGAACAATAGCAATTAATCACAGAACCCTTATTTTCGCCCACGAGGCCGCCGGTGCTGTTCTTTCCGGTAACACTATATGTCGAAGAGCAGCCTTTGAGACTCCCCCAGTTGTATCCCACGAGGCCCCCGACTGCATCTCGTCCCTCAACAATGGCATGTGAATAGGAGTCAATGATTGAGCCGTCGTTTGTACCCACCAGGCCCCCAACACGGTACGAGCCTGTGATATTCCCGGTCGCATAGCAGTTTATCATTGATCCACCATTGCGCCCGACAAGACAACCGGCGGATCCTTCTGCTATGACGCGCCCCCCCACGGCGTAACAGTCGGTTATTACTGCGCTTGTCCCAATAAGACTACCAACTAATTGTTTTCCTATCACACTGCCACCAACAACGTGACAGTTCGTGACTGTCCCCAAGTCAATCCAGCCCGCCAGCGAACCGACACCAGCGCCCGTTCCACCATCAACGTTGGGATCAATCAGTCCCACATTGATGATGCGGGCATTGGGGCCATTGATATAACCAAAAATCCCTATACAGGGCTCACCTGTAGATGAATATGTAAAGTTGGAGATCGTATAACCGTTGCCATCGAACACGCCGGTAAAGGCGGGGAACAAACCATTACCAATAATGTTGAAATCGGTTCCCGTATAACCGCTCAAGTCGATATCCGCCATCAATTTGAAATGCTTTTCCCAGTTGTTGTGCTCGGCGCCTATTGCGTTCATCTGCTCAGCCGTGTAGATCAGATATGGATCCTCGGGTTCACCATTGCCGCCGCCGTATTTAGCCTGAACAGGCCAGGTTAGAAACAATACGCACAGCAGCCATCTTAAGTGATTTGTTTTTCCTCTCATTTTCCTATCCCTTCAAAAAGTAAAAATAAATATATAATGCAGCTCCGGCCTACGCAGCCGCAGCAGATCTTTAATATCAATCAAAATGTCTTCGGTCAGGCTCCCACCAAAGGCCCTTCGAGAATCCACTAGATATCTTCCGTGCCGGTTTTGTTTACGGTAATAGCCGGCACAGCCGAATATCATCAAAATACATTTTACCTGAACCACCAGGCACCGTAATATTGCCTTTGGTACCCAGACCAATCGCAATCCTGTCGACATTGGCCAGGTCGATGCCCTGATCGGCAAAGGCCTGCAGCGGAATGACCCATTCCGTCCAGGTATCGATCTGAGCCGCAGCCGGGTCGTCATGAACCACTACAGCAGGTGCTCCGGCACTGTTGGAGACTGCCACATAAAACGGCTCAGCATCGTTGCTTATTATGCCGATGTCCTGGCTCGCCCACTGCGAACCTACCGAGCCGGTAGTCATCACATTGCTGAATACCGCCTGGCATGTCTGAGCCGCATCATGACTGGTAACCGCCAAACCGATATAGACATTTGCACTCATTTGAATGGGCTCCGAAAAACCCAGCATCTGCCATGTAGAGCCGTCGGCGGAACTGTACGCCCTAAAGTTTCCGGCCAGGTCTCGCTCGATCTTCACCCAGTACGGTGCAACAATTCCAGTTGCGTTCGTGTTGACTCTGGTGCCGCCCGTGCCGCGGCGTCGCTGGAACGAAACACCCGAGGACGGAGTCACGACCATCATCGCGTGCGCCGAGTCAGGATTCAGCGTCTCACGAATCATCACGCCGGCCTTGGCCCAGACGTGGGTATTATCGACACTCTCGACCTTGGCGACAATCGAGCCGGCGCCGGTGAGCGTCTTATAGGCAAAGTGGAACTCATCGGTTTCCAAGCCGTCCACCACCCAGATATCCGCGCCGGAACCGGTCATTGTGTAAGTACCGACCGGGCCCTCTACGAAGCTGCCGACAGCTCCAGGGTGGCCTCTGAACCAGATAGACAATTCACCACCATCGTAATTCGTCCAGTCACGCGGGGCGATCAACGTCAGATATGTCTCTGAATAGTAGGCGAAGCCCTGCTTATTGTTGTTATATAAAAACGGCATCGACTGGCCACCACCGTGAACAATGTTCTCTTCGGTGAATGACCTGGTCGCTTCGTCGCCTACGGCGGCCCCGGTTCCGTTGCCGGTAAAGTAAAGTGAATCACCCGGGACGCCATAGCCAATTCCATCATGCCATGAGAACCATATATGGTTGCCTTCTGAAACATCATAGCTCTCGAAGTCTTCCACGACAAGATTGTCGGCTACCGTAACCGTAAAGCTCCAGACATCGCCCATGCTGATCGTCGCATCTGGATTGTACTCATCTATCCGCCAGTAGTAAGGCGTAGTGCGCCATCTAAGAACTTCGGGTGGTGTATAGCTGGTGGCAGCCTGGCGGCCTCGATATACACCGGTCGTATCGGATGTATCGGCATTGGCAACAGCGTCTCTATCAGTACCGAAGTACACATCGTGGGAGACGTCGTTGAGGCCGGCGGTCCAGGTCAATGAGACATGTTCCTCAACATCGATGGCTCCGTCGGCAGGATATGGATTCGAAGCTTTGCCGGACAGGGGACACGGTTGTTCGCTCGGTGACAGGCTGGCTTCCATCGTGCCGCCGTAGGCACCTATATTGATTCGGCTGCCGTTGGGCAGCGGCTCATTTAGTATATCAGCGTCAGGATCGCCGCCGTCAACACAAGGGCTGGTAATTTTATCGAGTACCCATATATCATATTCCGGCCAATATCGGCCTCGCTCGGAGCGCAGATGATAGTCGTCATTGTCGGCATCAACGAAGAGCGGATCGTCCGTAATGTCATCTTCGCTACCCCGTTCGACACAACTGTACCCGGCCCGGCATCCGAACAGGTCACCGTCGGTATTGTTCCAGACAATTGTATTGCTGATGTCCGGCTCCGAGTCGGCGTAGGCTTCAATGCCGTATTTATTACCCACGATTGTCAGATTGCTGATAGTGGGAGAACTGTCGACAATTAAGACACCCATGAAGCTGTCTCTGATGATGAAATTCTTCAGAATACTATAGGGCCCTTCGCCTGAGTAAAATGAGACTGCAAAATCGCCGGGATTCTGGAGCACCGGCACACCGGCGGAGCTTTCAACAATACCCTGCACTGTTATCGTTTTACCCAGAAAATTGATTTCTTCCTGGTACAGCCCCGGATAGACCAAAACTACTTCACCGTCCGCTGCTGCATTGATACCCTTCTGAATGGTTGCGAAAGCTGCCTGAGGCATCAATCCGTCATTGTTGTCGTCTCCGCTGACCGCATCGACGTAGTAAAAGACGTCTGGAGCGGGAGTCCATTCATATGCGCCCATGTCCACGATGCCGTTTACAATGCGTGGATTTCCATCGAAGTCCGTAACTACCGACTGCGGAAGCGCCGAGTTGTCACCGGCACCAATACAGGGCGAGCCCAGCGACAGGCGAAAGTTATCATCCTCTGTGCCAAAGATGTTATCCGCCCCATCGGCATCTACAAACACCGGATCAGTATTAATATTGCCTTGCCCTGACCAACCACCTCGCATGTCGCTGTATGTTATAGTGATCGCCGAGCTATCATTATTCCGTATTTTATTTCCGCTGTCCCAGATGATACTGTTCGTGATTTGAACGGTGCTCGAAAAGCCTTCTTCATGAGAGTCGTAGGATAAAGAAATTCCTGAAGGTGCTGAATTTCGTGCAAATGTGCAATTTATGAAGATTTGGCTGCTGTCAATTTTCATATTCCGTGTACATATTCCACCACCGTAACCACCGTAACTATTGCCTATGACCAAATTGTCGGTGATAACGCAATTGATCAAGATGGTATCGCAACCATCTCTATTGTTCATCCCGCCGCCTTCACCATAAACAGAACCTTGTTCTCCTGCTGTGTTGCCGACTATCTTGCAGTTAGTCAGTGTTGGACTGCCAAACTGGTTATATATTCCGCCGCCATGCCTGGATGCATGGTTGCCTTTAAATGTGCAATTGATAATAGTTGGGTTGCCCTCTGGCGAGTTATACATGCCCCCACCGTCATATGCCCGGTTACCGCTAAACTTGCAGGTGCTAATTATTGAACTACTATCTCCGCAGCAAATTGCACCACCACTTCTTGCTTCATTGTAGATAAAAGTGCAGTTTGTGACCGTAGGACTGCCGCCCTCGGAATACATCCCGCCGCCCCGGCTTTCATCACCAAATCGAGCATCCGCATTGCCGCCGAAAATAGTAAAACCATCCAGCACAGCGGTGGCATTAGTTCCGCTGCCGGTTACTACGTGGTGGCTGTTTTCGGCACGGCTTGGTTCATCAGGAAGATATTGATGAGCGGCAACCTCTATGTCGTTGCCGTTCAAGTCACCGCTGAAGATGGTCTTGTATAGGTCTATATATCGCGCTTCGGGTTCTGGTTCGCTAAATCCGCCGTAGCCGCCCTTGAGAGCAACACCATTGATGAGTTGGAATGTGGCTGTGCGGGCACCGGGTGTCTGAATTACTCCCTGATCCGGTTTGTATACACCCTCGGCCACCCGGATTTCGATTGGCTTTTCGGCAGCATTGGCATCGGCCAGGGCATCCTGTAAATAGACATACGCATCAGCCCAGCTTGAGCCATTATTGGCGCCGGTGGTATCGGTATCGACGTAAATGACGCCGGTTGCGGCTGCTGTGCGTGAGAACATCAGCAGAAATACCACGCACAGCAGCCGGTTTGCAAAACTCGCTTTTCCTCTCATTTTCCTATCCCTTCAATATAAAACTATAAATGTATAATGCCGCTACGGCCGACGCAGCCGCAGCATATCTTAATTGTCAAGCAGAAGGTCCTCAGCCGGCTCCCACCAAAGGCGGGGGTAGTCCTGCCCTTCGAGAATCCACCAGATATCTTCCGTACCATTGGCCATCTCATCTATAAAGTCCCAGCCGGCATCCAGAAACGTGCCAGCCGTTTGCATCTCAGCCGTTGTTTTGCCGATCCCACCGGCACTTATTATTTGTCCGCTGGTCTCAATATCCCAGAAACTTGTGGAGATACTCCCGGTATTGGTACCAGCAAAGCCACCTACACCCCTTTCTCCGCTCACCATACCAGTGCTATAGCAGTTTCTCACATCACCTAAGTTGTACCCCACGAGACCGCCAATATACTCTCTATTTGCTGAAACATTACCCTTGGCATAGCAGTTTGCGACCAATCCATCATTTTGCCCAACGAGACCGCCAAATCCCGACGATCCTGATGAGGTAACAGGATTTGAAACGATACTGTCGGCATAGCAGTTGGAAATTGTCCCTGAGTTACTACCGGACAATCCGCCGACAAATCTGGTGCCTGACGTGATGCTTATGACGTAGGAGTCGGTGATTGTTCCGCCATTAGAGCCAACAAATCCGCCGACTACAAAATCACCCGCGACATTACCGTCTATAACATAGCAGCCGGCAATGTATCCACTCTTCATCCAGCCTACGATAGCGCCAGTCCGTTCTGTATCAGCACTGATGTTGGGAGCAATCAATCCTAAGTTTTTAATCTGGGCATTTTCACCATCGACGATACTAAACAGCCCGATGCAATGTATATATTCGGAATTATAAATGAAGTTCGAGATTGTATGTCCATTGCCATCAAAAACACCACTGAATGGTTTAATATGAAGAGGAATCGAATAGTATCCTATTGTTGAGTAACTTGTCCCAGCTAACTCATTGAAGTCAATATCAGCCATCAGCTTGAAATGCTTGTCCCAATCGCCCGGTACCAAACTGATCCAGTTGAATTGTTCGGCTGTATAGATTAAATAAGGATCTTCCTCTGTACCACTGCCTCCGCCATATGATGTATTGGGTATAGTCCCACCAGGAAAGTTCTGCCAGGCAAGCCTTGGATAGTCGAAGCCGTCATCGATCGTCCAGAAAAAATCTCCCCCCCAGCCAACAAATGTGTTTGCCAACTGCATTTCGTGTGTTGTTTTGCCCATTCCGCCCGCACTGCTCGACTGTCCAGTGGTTTCAATGTCCCAATACGATCCACGGACAATACCTCTATTATCCCCTACCAGACCACCAGTATCATAAGTACCTGTAACTGTGCCTGCCGAGTAACAGTTCAGGATCAATCCCTTTGTCATTCCCACGAGGCCACCGACCACACTCTCTCCGGAAACACTATTGAGCGAATAGCAGTTGGTTATTATGGTAGAACTTCTTCCTACAAGTCCACCAACGTATTTGTTCCCGGAAACGCTGGTACCCTCAGTATAACAGTTGGAAATAGATGCATTTCCACCAACAAGTCCGCCAACATATTCACCGCCTGAAATGTTGCCGCCCTGAGCATAACAGTTAGAGATTGTGTTGCAACTTCCTGCTAATGAACCGATATAATTGCCTGTTCCTGCATTAACCTTGGGATTGATCAATCCGAGGTCTTTGATTACTCCCGCTACGGATCCGAAAAGGCCTATACTATTTCTGTCCGTAGAAGTGTAGCTGAAGTTTGAGATTATTTTACAATTCCCATCAAACACGCCGGCGAATGCGAATTCTCCCTTGCCTATTATGAAAAAATTGATTTCTGATAAATCGATATCATTGACAAGCTTAAAATGTGCATCCATCAGTCTTGGATTATAGCCGATACTGTTTAACTCATCGGCTGTCGTGATGAGATACGGGTCATTCGGCTCTCCAGTACCTCCTGAAAAGGTGGGCAGTTCAGATAGGGGCGAAAGCTGCCACCAGAGAATGGGACACCCCCCACCGACAGGTTCTGCCCAAATATCATGTGGCCCATCTGGCTTGCCAATAAAGTCCCAACCAACATCCATAAAGGTATTTGGATCATGCATCTGGGTTGTTGTCTTGCCGATTCCACCAGCGCTGGTTATCTGGCCTGTAGTTTGAGTATCCCAGAAACAATTACTGAACTGACCTTTATTACTTAGTCCGACCAATCCGCCAACATTCTCATAACCCGAAACACTACCGGCGGCAAAACAGTCAAAGAAATAACCCCATTCTTCATCAGTTCCCACGAGTCCGCCAATATAATTCCGGCCTGAGACACTGCTTGTTGAATAACAGTTATATATCACACCGGATGAGACTATGCATCCACGCTGCAAGCCGTTCTGGCCAATAAGTCCACCAATGTGTTCATCCCCTGAAACAATGCCTGTCGAACAGCAGCTAATAAGCCGGCCACTATTTAGTCCCACTAATCCCCCAGTTTTGTTACTGCCTTGTACATAACCACTGGCACCGCAATCAATGATAGAGGCTTCATTTTGTCCTGTAAGCCCACCGACCTCTGTGTCTCCATAAACTTCACCATCTGCATAACAGTTGGATATCTCCCCGTAGCTCCATCCAACGAGTCCGCCAACTTTCTGTCCAGTGCCCGAAACATGGCTGCTTGAATAGCTGTCGGTGATAGTGCCGTTACTAAATCCAACTACGCCACCGACTTCGTCTCCGGCCGAAACAATGCCATTTGAATAGCAGTTGGTAATTATACCAGAATATGGAATCGTTCCTGCCAACCCTCCCACACCACTAATTCCGGAAACACTAACACCCTCGACACGACAGTTGGCGATTATACTATTGTCATTGTATCCCACAAGACCACCGACATCGTGTCCCCCTGTAACTTTGCCACCTTGAACGTAACAGTTTCTGATCGTGGCGTTGTTAAGATAACTAACCAGCGAGCCAACACGATATTCACCATCTGCATCAATATTGGGATCAATCAATCCCAAATTCTTGATTTCTGCACCATTAACGTAACCGAAAAATCCTACGTAAGGATAATGTGGATTTGGAGAAGTGTAGCTGAAGTTGGAAAGTGTGTGGTTGTTACCATCGAACGTACCGGTGAAAGGATAATAAGTATTATAAACCACCTTCCCAATAGTATTGAATCCTTGTTCCTTGTAAATGCTCAAGTCAATGTCAGCCATGAGCTTGAAGTGTTTGTCCAAATCGTTGGGCTCAACGCCAATTGCGTTAATCTGCTCAGCAGTATAGATTAGATATGGATCGTTAGGCTCCCCGCTGCCGCCGTCATAAATGACGCTCTCCGCGGCTGCTGTGCGTGAGAACATCAGCAGAAATACCACGCACAGCAGCCGGTTTGCAAGACTCGCTTTTCCTCTCATTTTCCTATCCCTCTAATATGAAATTATAAATGTATTATGCCGCTACGGCATATGCAGCCGGAGCATGTTTATCCTGCCGGGCGAATCATTTCGTGAAACGTTCCTCCATAAACGTAGAAGATGGAGAGCTGGCGCAAAAAGCTTTTTCTGCCGAATAAAACGCCGTAAATTGGGCCGATGAAAGCACATACCTAAGTCCCTGTTGCGCATGAGCAGGCTTTTCTCAGCAAACTCGCGGAGAAAGCACGGCCATGCTGCTACAAAAGGAAAACCTGTACGTTATTAAAGGCAGTGCCGGTATGAATGAAACGTATGAAATATGATGGCACGGACAAATATAATAGGTTTTGGCCTGCCTCTATATATTTGTATACGATTATACCGACGATGATGTTCTTTTGCAAGTTTTTTTATGTAATTTTTCTGAAGACACTCTATATGGCGAACGCATTATGCTTAATAAACACCTGAAAATCGAACGTTAGTTGACCCTCTGCAAAGATATTACATGCTCAAATTGCAATATTATGTGTTATAATATAGGTGAAGATTGGGTGTTTGTTGCCGGGTGTGTTGCCCGAAACTGCCAAAATACCTCTGAGAACTTAGGAAAGAGGCATGTTCAAGACCAGTAATATTAGTGTATTCAATCTCGTATTCTCCGCTTTGATGGTGCTTGGTGGACTTCTGTGCTGTAACGCACGCGGCATGGAAGTCGTAATCAATGAAATCCATTCCGATCCGGATGTGAAGACGGAGTTGGTGGAATACGTGGAACTGCACAATACCAGCGAACAGGCCGTTGACCTTTCCGGCTGGTATTTCAGCGAAGGCATCTTCTTTACGTTTGACCATGGCACGACTCTGCCCGCCGGAAGCTACGTAATCGTTTGCCAGAGCCCGATTGATGTCCACACTAAATGGAGTTCGGGGCGTTTTCAACTGCCCGAGAATGCCATATTAGGGCCCTACGGCGGCAAACTAAGCAACGAAGGCGAGCTGATCGTTCTTTGCAATGCCGACGGCGAGGTGATGGACCAGGTCGATTATCAGCTTGGCTTTCCCTGGCCCACGGTCGGTGATTCTATGTCCGAGGACCTGCCCGGCACCGGGCACTCGATGCAGTTGGTCAATCTGCTGTTCGATAACGATTTAGCGGGCAGTTGGCGCTCTGCCACCCCTACGCCGGCAGCCGAGAACAGCCGTGTATTAGCCGACAACATCCCGCCTCATATCAGGCAGGTGAAACATTCTCCCGAACAACCGAGTTTCGGCGATGTTGTGATCATCACAGCGAAAGTTACCGACCCGGACGGCGTAGACAGCGTCGTTTTGCTGTACCAATTGATTAATCCAGGCGACTATTTCAGCAGCGAGCACCAGCGATTCTATGAAAATTGGGAAGCTATCGAGATGCATGATGATGGACTCAACGGCGATTTGATCGCCGGTGACGGCATCTATTCGGCGCAGCTTCCGGAATCATTACAGGTCCATCGTCGTCTTGTCCGCTATCGCATTCATGTAACGGACAGCTTAGGTTACAGTCTTGTCGTGCCTTATGGCGACGATCCGCAGCCGAACTTCGCCTACTTCGTTTACGACGGCGTTCCTGCGTGGAAAGGTGCCGTTCGTCCGGGCAGGTCAGTGGTGGAATACAGCACTGAGGTCATGCGCAGTCTGCCGGTGTATCATTTAATCAGCACGGCCGAGGACGTCCACGAGTGTCAGTTCGTACCCATTTCCGATCCGAGGTGCAATCCCGAAGCAAGCATCTACAAATGGACCGGCACACTCGTTTACGATGGCAAGGTTTACGACCATATCCGCTATCGCGCTCGCGGGGGAGGGGGCACGTATTCGTACGGCAAGAACCGCTGGAAGTTCGATTTCAACAGGGGTCACTACTTCCAGGCGCGCGACGATTACGGCAACAAGTACAAAGAGAAATGGGACAAGCTGAACTTCTCGGCCTGTTTCCAGTTTTCCGGTACGAACAATCGTGGTGAGCACGGTATGTACGAAGCAGTCACGGCAAGATTGTTCGCCCTGGCGTCTGTGCCCGTATCCAATATGAGCTGGCTGCACTTCCGGGTCATTGACGACCTTCAGGAGGCCAATCCCAATGACCAGTATGAGGGTGACTTCTGGGGCCTCTATTTGGCTATAGAACAGCCTGACGGCCGCTTCCTGGACGAACATAATCTCCCGGATGGCAACCTGTACAAGATGTACTTCCCATGCAGTGGCGACCGCGGCAACAAGAACAACCAGGGGCCCACACAGGTCACCGACCATAGTGATGTAATAGCGTTTTGCCAGGCATATCACGGGTATCCGTCTGATCGACAGTGGTGGGAGCAGAACACTAACCTGGATCTATACTACAGCTATCGGGCAATCTGCGACGCCGTCCATCACTATGACCTGAGCGATCGTTGGAACTGCTTCTACTACCTCAATCCCGAAACCAACCGCTGGTGGATACTTCCCTGGGATTTCGATCACTCCTGGGACACGGACATATACACGCACGATGATGAATACTGGAAACAGGTGCTGGATCAGCGGTTCTTCCAGGGCCACCGCGTCACGAATCCGGCGGTGTACCACCGGTTCCCTGACTGTATCATTGCTTTTCAAAACCGCGTTCGCGGCCTGAGCGATTTACTCCTCAGCAACGATCAGTGTTTACAGCTTATAGACGAATGTGCCGCCGTCATTTCGGATCCGGACGGGGGGCCGTCTTTTGTCGATGCGGACCGGGCCATGTGGGACCAACATCCTCGCAACGCGAATCCCGGAACCTACTACCAGAGTTCTCCCACCGGTGATTTTGCTGGCATGGTCAAGCGAATGAGAGACTTCGTCAGTCCCGGGGGATGGAGCTACAACAGGATCGCTTCCATGGTATCCGACAACGATATTCCCCGTACACCCGTAGTGACATCGAGAAGTCCTGCGGATTATCCGATCAACGCGCTAATGTTTGAGACAAGCCCGTTCAGCGATCCACAGGGCAGTCACACGTTCGCAGCGATGAAATGGCGCATTGGTGAAGTCGACGCCGGCTCACAATATTCGATGCCGGACAACGAACACATAATCATCATCCCCGAAGAGGCCGATTGGAAATACTTCAAGGGCACAAGGGAACCTTCCGCGATAGCCGGTCAGTGGCGACTGGTCGGCTTCGACGACTCGGCCTGGCTCCAGGGTCATACGACAGTAGGCTACGGAGAATCGTTTGTCAATACCACCCTCAGCGACATGCGCGGCAGCTACAGCACTATTTATTTACGCAAGCAGTTTAATCTGTCTGATGTCACTGACATCGGCAGCATGAACCTGGAAGTTATATTCGATGACGGCCTGAATGTCTGGATCAATGGTGTTAATGTCTTGAGTGAGAACGTGCCGGGAGTAGAGCTGCCTTATGATGCCGTGACATCCAGCATATCGGAGAATCACGACTTCATGCCCTATCCGGTTTCCGAGCCTCAGAATGTTCTCGTAGAAGGAACGAATGTCATAGCGGTCCAGGTAGTCAATCAGTCAGTTAACAGCAGCTCGGACTGCTTCGTCGACGTTCGCTTAACTTATGAGGAGGATCATAGCACGTCTGAGGAAGCGATTCCATCTCCTGTCCGGGAATCCGTCAAATACGAAATTGAAGCCCTCTGGGAAAGCGAAGAGATAACCGACGCTCAAGCAACAACAGTGGCCATTCCAGCAAGTGTTATCGAGCCCGGTCGAACCTATCGCGTTCGTTGCCGGATGAAGGACAATACCGGCCGCTGGAGTCACTGGTCAGGGCCGGTGCAGTTCGTAGCCGGTGAACCGGTACCGCAGGGTGTGGCCGCCGATTTGCGCATTACGGAGCTGATGTACAACCCGGCGGGTCCGTCGGATAATACGAACAACGATGACTATGAGTTTATCGAACTGAAGAACACCGGCGACAGTACCCTTGCATTGAAGCACGTCTCTTTTGCTGATGGTATCGTATTTGACTTCAACGACAGCGATGTCACCCACCTTGGGCCGGGGCAGTTTGTCCTTGTTGTCAGCAACATAGCGGCCTTTGAGTCACGCTACGGCCAGGCCCTTTCTCCCATAATTGCCGGGGAGTACTCGGGCAGATTTGCCAATGGGGGCGAGCGTGTGGCATTGGTTGATTATTGGGACGGCACGATCGCGGAGTTCGAATACAATGACGGTAGTAGCTGGCCGGCCCTCGCCGATGGGCAGGGTCACTCTCTGGTTCCGCTGGCCTCGGCGTTGGTCAAACAAGACGATGGCTCCCTGAGCGATGCCGCAAACTGGCGGGCCAGCACCAACGCAGGCGGCTCGCCCGGCACAGATGATCCGTAACAAGTGGAGATTGATGTTACCCGGGTCTTTTGGTTTTTATCCAGCTTTTGAGTTTGACGAGAGAAAGTGTATTCAGCACATCGGATTTTGTTGCCCAGCCTCGCCCGGCGGTAGCGACGCCGTAACCCATCAAACCGAGGCCGTGCGTGCTGTGAGCGTCGGTTCCTATAGCCAGCTTGACGCCCGCTTCGATTGCCATCCGGCAATGGATATCCTTCAGGTCCAGCCGCCACGGGTTTGCATTGACCTCCAGCGCAGTATGTGTCTGAACGGCGTGGTTAATAACGGCGGCGATATCGAGGTCCATCGCCTCACGCTGGCCGATGAGCCTGCCCGTCGGGTGACCGATGCAGTTGACATACGGATTGTCCATCGCTTTGAGCGTGCGCATCGTCACCTTCTGGCGCGGGCTTGCCAATCCCGAATGAATCGAAGCGATGACAAAATCCAGTTCGGCGAGCAATTCGTTTTCAAAGTCCATCGACCCATTGGCGAGAATGTCAACTTCACCTCCTGCCAGAATTGTGATGCCTTTGATTTTATCGTTGATTTTGCGGATTTCTTTAATTTCCTTAGCCAACTGCCTGGCCGACAGGCCATTGGCGATTGCCGAGGACCGTGAGTGGTCCGTGATGCAGATGTATTTATAGCCCCAGGCTTTCGCGGCTTCGGCGAACTCGGATATGTCGCAGTTGCCGTCGGACGCTTTTGTGTGCATGTGCAGGTCGCCGACGATATCTTCGGCATCAATCAACTCGGGCAGAGAATGGTTTTTCGCCGCCTCGACCTCCCCGCGGTCTTCGCGAAGTAGCGGCTGGACATAATCGAGCCCGAGCTTCTGGTAGATTTCCTCTTCCACCGGGCCGGCAACGATTTTGTCACCTTTGAACAAGCCGTATTCGTTCAGCTTCAACTTTTTCTTCACGGCGATTTCCCGCAATCGAACGTTGTGCTCTTTGGAGCCGGTGAAATACTGAGCCGCGGCTCCGAAACTTTCCTGTGGCACAACGCGAATATCAACGTGTACAGCGGCAGACGGCGACTGGATAATGGCAGAGCCTTTTGTCGGCCCGGAGGCGAGAACTTCCTGTACGAAATCAGCACTCGTGAATGCCTGTATGATTTGCCCCCCTGCCTTGCCGGAACTTTTGCCCTTCTTCGCGGCAACGAGTATGTCAACATCGCCGATAGTCTCGGCGCAGCGTCGCAGCGAGCCGGCGGTTTGGGTTTTCAGCGTACCTGCGACGTCTCGCAGAAATCGCAGGACCAGATGAGAGGCCTCCAGTGCCAGGTCGAGGCGAATCCGGCCGGTGGACTTTTCCAAAAACGCGATGCCCCTTGCGATTGCCGCCGCCTTTTTATCGCCGAAGCCGGCCAATCCGGCGAGTGAGCCGTCTTCGATTACCGCTTTGAGCTCGGCGATACTTGTCACCTTCAATTGTTCGTAAACCGCCTTGACGCCTTTCGGTCCTACGCCGGGGATGTTGAGTAATTCCAGCAGCTCCGGCGGGATCTTTCTGAGCAGTTCCTGGTGGGCGGTTATCGTGCCGGTCTTGATAAATTCTTCGATCTTGGCGAGGCTCGATTTTCCGATGCCGGGGACTTTTGCCAATTGTCCGCCAGCCAGCAGATACTCGACGTCGGTGGGTATATCCCCAATGACCCGTGCGACCTTGCGGTTGCTGTTAATGCGGAAGCGGTCCTCGCCGAGAATCTCCATAATGTCGGCCATCTGGTCGAAAATCGCGCTTAGTACGGCATTTTCCATAGACACGATTATATCCGCGGCCGGGCAAAATTAAAACGATTATTCATGCCATAAAAAACGCAAAACAATTGAAAGAGGAATTCTAAATTCGTTTGATTTTCAAGCTGTCAATATAACGTGATCCTTTAATTCCGGCCAGATACCTACTTTACCTCCAGGGTGACAATTTTTGGATGCGCCATAAGCTCAGGTCCGTTGTTGTTGCCGATCACATTATAATGCCCATTGTCACTCCAGAAGACAAATCCTGCCAGTTCGGGATAACTGGTTTCCAGTTTTTTAACCACATCCAGGCAATCCCTGGCCGGATCCGACCGTCCCCGGATCCCCAACTCCGACCACCAGATCACCTTTCCGGCGTTTTTTTTCTTATCGAGAGCCCATTTATACTCGGAAAAATTCAAACCTCTCCCATAGGCTGATTTTCCCAGGACATCCACATAGGCATCGCCCGGATAATACTTTTCCAGTGCACCGTGATTGGAGGTGGTATGATAGGCCCAGATGATATTGTCAAGGCCCTTGTCATTGGTAAAGTAGTCGTGAACCACCCGATAGAGCTTGATGATGTTTTCAGGCCCCTCCTTGGCGTGCCACTTATTCCTGTCGTCACTTTCCACAAAGGGCGTATAGACAACGGGTACGCCGCGGTCCTTCAACCACTGCAGATTTCCGGCCATCCTGTCCATCTGTTTATAGAAGTTAGCCTTGGTCGGATTATCACCTGCGGCGAATATCGGATCGATATCAACCGGATCGTTCCATGATCTTCCGGATGGGTTGGCATAAAACGTAAATACACCGACGATCAAGCCGCGATCCCACATTTCCTTGACCCCTTTATTCCATGCCGAGTCAGGAAAGGGGTCGTCATGAAAATCATAAGTGACACATCCATACCGGGGCATTTTTCCCGTGTGATCATATACTTTCCTGAGCCAATTGGTGGGATGATCCATATCCGGATTCTCATTATGCACCCAGGTGGCCATCTGCCCGAACATATAGCGGCCGTTTCCCA
>CAZSOR010000009.1:33139-37987 GCA_964608395.1 uncultured Pirellulales bacterium | reverse complement strand
CTGCCGCTCCTTTCTTATCCGAACGTCTTAGTATTGTTCATAGTAACAAATGCATTTGGGGCGGATGACAAAGTAGCGACTTTTTGCCTCTATCACATTAATAAAGCTTGTCACTATCTTTAATCAAAACCTCATGTACTCCTCAGTCTCATTTGTCTTGACCTATTATACATTATAACACAATTTGTTACGGCAATGCAATCCAACAATTATAATTTTTTTTATGGCCCGAAAACCAATAAAACCGGATTAATCCCTCTGCAAGACATAAAAATGCCTCCAATCGTACAAATCCGGGCTATATTCCGATTTCCGGTAAAATTTAGCTCCATCATCCGCGTTTTTACCGGATACATAATTTGACCTGAGAGGGAATGAGTCTAAAGCCCGATGACAACTGGAAGGTCGTATCTGAAAAGTCGCTGCCTATGGCAGCCTTCAGGGCAAGGGCAAGGGCAAGGGAAAAGTCATACATAAATAAGGATACAGTAACGATTGGCAGGCTGCCCTAAAGGGAGTTTTGTCCCCCTAAGATTGTCAAATTCAGACTAACAGGTATCAGGGGCAGGATTATTTATCCGATTCGGCCCTTTTTTACCTGATTCTGTTTGGATTTGACGATTGTTCGACTATACTTTAATTAGAGGGCCGGATAAAAAGCTATTCCGATCATAAGCATTAATCCGGCCCAGGCAGTTCCACACAATACTAGGGGGGAAAAACAATGGGAATTCAAAATTTTTCAGAAGATATCCTTTTAATCACTTTGCCTCAGCAGCCGCAGCGCGGGCAGGAGATCGAAATTGTCAACAAGCTGCTAAGTGACTCAGTAGACTTTGACGTGATGGTTGACTTCTCCGAAGTTGAAATCCTGACTTCAGGAAGTATATGCGGCATGATAATACTGGATAAACTGCTCAAAGGATCCGGACGCAAGCTTGTCTTTTTTAATCTTCCCTCGGCAATCAAACAAATCTTTGTGCGGACGGGCCTTCTTACAGTTTTCGATTTTGCTGACGATGAGCTTGATGCCTTACAGTATCTTCAAGACAAAAATACATCAATAGCGTAGTGTTAATCACTTACTTAAAGGCAGGGCCCGCTGCTCAGAGGCATTGCTTTCTTTACGGACATATCTTGCAGTTGCAGGCGTCAAAATCCCTCGTCTTCCTCGCTCAGTTTCGATTACACCTCACTATTCTTTCTATCAAACAGCTTCCACACTTCTGAAATCTCCGGTTTGAGTATTTCCAGCGAATTCCAGGCAGAGCGCAGAATTTTGCCGGGGACGAATCCGGCTCGATACATCTTTACAAAAATAGCATCCGGCAAATTGCTTTCCTTGACGCTGGATGGCCAATAGCTTATAGTGTGGCGTTTTGAGCGGACAGCTTATTATTGTTGCTATATAGGAGCTTGCTGGAATGGCAAAAAAGAGTCAATGTAGTAAATGTACCGGGCTGTGCTGCAGGTACTTTGCGCTGCCCATTGAAACACCGGAAGATAAGGAAGACTTTGACGATATACGATGGTATCTGTGCCATAAGGATATCACGGTATTCGTAGAGGACGGTGACTGGTATATTAACATAAAAAACAAGTGTAACCACCTCTCGGAAAAGGACTATCACTGCAGGATTTACGACAAAAGGCCGAAAATCTGCAGGGGATACCGTCATTCGGATTGCGATTTCGTTGACGGCGAATACGATTACGAGCTGCACTTCACCGACGATAAGCAGATGGAAGAGTATATAAAGATTAAATTCGACAACAACGTTATCGAAAAGCAGAAAGGCAAAAGCGCCAGGCGTAAGCGCAAGGCGAAGAAGAAATGAAAATACCGCCGGTAAAGGGAACGAGGGATTTTTATCCGCCGGACATGGCGATTCGTAATTTTATCGTGGACGGCTGGAAGAAAGTGTCCCTGCGGAACGGCTTCGAAGAATATGACGGGCCGATTTTCGAATACCTGAAAATGTTCCAGATAAAAAGCGGCGATGAAATCGTCGAGCAGCTTTTCTCGCTCACCGACCGCGGCGGCAGGGACCTGGCCCTGAGACCCGAAATCACGCCGACGCTGGCACGAATGGTCAACCAGCAGATCAATGCCCTGCCGAAACCGATCAAATGGTTCTCCGTTCCGAGACTCTTCCGGGCCGAGCGTCCCCAAAAGGGCCGGCTCCGCGAGTTCTTCCAGTGGAACATCGACATCATAGGTATTGACCTGCCGCTGGCCGACGCCGAGATCATTTTCACCACCATCGATTATCTCAGAAACGTAGGGCTGACCTCGGAAGATGTCAAAGTCAGGATTTCAAGCCGAAAGTTATTGGCGGCCATGCTAAAGAGCTACGGCGTTCCCGATGAAAAACTCGAATCTCTTTATGTGGTTCTCGATAAAAAAGCCAAGCTGCCCGCCGAAACATTTGAGCAATTGCTCGCGGAACAGGTGCCGGACAAAGAGACACTTAATAAAATATTGCAATTTATTAGCATAGATTCAATACCGGAGCTTGGAGAATTAATAAAAGCCGATTCGGATGAATTCACGGCTTACACCGAAATAAAAACAGTCCTTGGAAGCCTGGAAATAATGGGAGTAGGTGAATATTGCGTTTACGATCCAAGCATTGTTCGGGGGCTTGCCTACTACACGGGCATCGTGTTCGAGGTGCACGACGCCGTCGGCGACCTTCGGGCTATCTGCGGCGGCGGCAGATATGACAACCTCCTTCGGGATTTCGGCGGCCCCGCAATTTCCGCTACCGGGATGGGGATGGGCGATTGTGTGCTGGAAATACTCCTTAAGGAAAAGGGGCTGCTCGATAAACATGTGCCGAAGCGGCAGATCGATTATTTTGTCGCCTGCATAGGCCACATCGGCAACGAGGCGTGGCGGATTATCGCAAAGCTGCGTTCGATGGGATACTCGGCCAATATCAGCTATAAGACGGGAGGTCTTTCGAAACAGTTGAAAGAAGCCTCGGCGCAAAACGCCGGGAAGTGTATAATCATAGGCGAAGAGGAGCTCAAAGAAGGCAAAATCGGCATCAAGGATATGGCTACCGGCGAGCAGGAGCTTGTTGGCCGCGATGAGTTCTTCTCCGTGTTGGATTCCACTTAAATGCACGTGATTTAGCGGGCGATTCAGAGCGTATACAAACTGTATTTGGAAGGAAGAAAAATGAGATTCTGCAGATTAGTCATGGTGGTTCTGTTGCTGTCAATTTTGTGCCTGCCCGCTTCACAACTCTGTGCTCAGCGACCCCAAAGCATCATATCCCCGGAAATTAACTCTCAACATAATGTGACGTTTCGCCTGCTCGCACCCAACGCCAAACAAGTTGGTTTGCAGGCCCAGTTCTTACAGGCAGCTCGGCCGATGACCAAAGACAGCAAGGGTATATGGCATGTGACTGTCGGTCCGGTCAAGCCGGACATCTACGAATATACTTTCCTCGTGGACGGCCTGCAGGTTGTCGATCCATCCAATTCATGGCTCAAAGTCTGGCTGCGGAACTCGAAGAACCTCGTCGAGATACCCGGCGACGAGCCGATGTTCTACGAAGAGCAGCAGGTCCCTCACGGCACGGTGCACATTCACAAATACCAGTCGAAGTCGCTCGGTGTCCCGCGCCGGTTTTATTTATACACGCCCCCCGGCTATGAGACAAACCGGGACACAAAATATCCCGTACTGTATCTGTTCCACGGATTTGGCGATACAGAGGATGCATGGACCGGGATCGGGCGGGCCAATCTTATCATGGACAATCTCATCGCAAAGAACAAGGCAAAGCCGTTCATAATCGTAATGCCTTACGGCCATACGCCTTCGTCCCCCCCGGTTATGCAAAGCATAGGCAGGTATGGGGCGTATGAGAAGGACCTGATTGAGGATATCATCCCATACGTCCAGAAGTCCTATCGTGTAAGCTCAGAGCAGAAAAACCGCGCCATAGCGGGCCTGTCAATGGGCGGCGGCCAGTCGCTGACGATAGGCCTGGGCAATCTCGATTTGTTCGGCTGGGTCGGAGCGTTCAGCTCGGCTATCCCGGAAGAACCGAAACTCGACAAACTGCTGGCCGAACCTGAATCGATAAATGAAAAACTTGAGCTGCTGTGGGTCGGCTGCGGCAGGCAGGGCTTCCTTTTCGATGCAAACCAGAAATTTATAGAGCAGCTTAAAGCTGATAAGATCGAGCATACAAGCCACTTTTCAGAAGGTGCCCACGAGTGGCGAGTATGGCGGAATTATCTGAACGAATTGGCCCCGCTGCTGTTCAAGCCGGATAAGTAACCTTCGAGACCCTGCCTCATCGATGCGGGTCTCATTGCGCAGAGCAAAGATTCCGGCGAGACCAGCGGTTAACAGCCGATGCGAGTAAAAATGAAGGACTCTTCTCCAAATCATTACGAGCGGGCTTTCGAGAATTGGCTTATAGACAATCGGATCGAGTACGACTCGGTCGATGAGCACAAAAGAACGGCTTTCGGACATTCCGACATTAAGAGCTTCGATTTTTTATTATACCCGCCCGAGAGGCCAATCGTCATCGCCGAGGTAAAGGGCAGAAAGTTCAAGGGCACCAGCCTGGCCAAATTAGCGGGCTTCGAGTGCTGGGTCACAATCGGAGATATCGAGGGACTGACAAAGTGGCAGCGGGTATTTGGCGAAAGCCACCAGGCTACATTTGTTTTTGCCTACAGGATGGAAAATATCGACGTTGATTTTGACGGCAGGGATTATTTCGATTTCGACTCGAACAAGTATATGTTCTTTTGCGTTAAGCTGGAAGATTACCGCAAGTTCATGAAACGCCGCAGCCCGAAATGGCAGACAGT
>CAZSOR010000009.1:7993-33039 GCA_964608395.1 uncultured Pirellulales bacterium | reverse complement strand
AGCTGGAAGATTACCGCAAGTTCATGAAACGCCGCAGCCCGAAATGGCAGACAGTCACGTTGCCGGCCGACAAATTCCGCGACTGTGCCGTTCATATCAGTGATTTTTTGCTTTGATATCGCACTTCATGTTGCTGACAGTTTTATGCTGCTGGAATAACACTTCGGCATGAAATATGAGAATGCAGGTTCGGCGTTATCCCCCGATGAAGGACCAGATGATGTTGGCGAGTCTCACATATGCATTGCCCCAGGCGTTCTGGCGAAAAAATTGTGTCGGCGCATCAGGATTGCCGATAAATGGTCGAAGGACCCAGGCCATCTGAATTCCCACGAACGCATAGATGACCAGCCATGCCCGCAACAATGTGCGATGTCGCCGGTTGCGCCGGATGAGAGGCTCGTAGAATCGCCGAAGCAGCCACTGGGCCGTAAGACTGGCGCTGCCGAACATCAGCGTGTTGAACAGAATCGCCCCCCGGTAATTCGAAAAAGATACGTACCATAACACAGTGAAAGGAGCGAAGGATGCTAAGACAATCGTCAGCCCCGCCTGTGTTGCCAGCAATGCCCGCAAAGAGTATGAAAAGTCTGACCGCAACCCAAATAGCGTATTAACCACAAAGAAACTCGGCAGACTCAGCGCAAACGTACCCATCAGGAGAAACGGCACCTTTACAGCCGAAAAAACAACCTGCCAGAAGCGCTCGCCGAACACCCCGCCGAAACTACCCATTACCGCTCCGTACATAATTCCAAACACGGCTATCAGCAGCCCTAATTGTGCTAACTTCTTTGCCGTGTGATCATCCTCGACAACCCACGGTCTTGCTCTCAGCACATGTTCTGCTTGAAGTAACATAATCCTTACGCTCCGCCATACAGACCGGGTGGCAGCCTCAAAGCCGAAGGCTTTGGGGATGGTAAACGCCAGATAAACCATCCCCAAGCTGCGCTTGAGGCTGCCACCCTTACCTCATCTATCCACAAATTCAACTTTCATAATGTACTAAACCATTAAAAGGAAAACAGGTTGGCCAATGCATGCAATACGGCAATAAAGAAATTGCTTTGGCGTTCACGAAACCACTCAAACGGTGCCATTGGGTATCCGATGAACGGACGAAGCACCCAACTCATTTGGGCTCCGACGAGTGCAAAGACAATCGTCCATATCCTGAAAACACTTTTTGCTTTCCGGGTCGTAATCTTCCCCATATGATCAAGAGCGCCTGTCGGCTCGATTTTCTTGCCCCCAGTCTCTTCGCCCTGGCCGTTTTCCAAACTCACTTCAAAATTGGACAATTCGATGTCTTCCTGCACGATGACCAACCGGTCTAATGTGCGCAACAGAAATCCAAGCCCTAACACACCTGCTACAGTGCTTGTGCCCACATTCAACAATACCATGAACGGGTAACTCTTTGTGCTCAAGGCGAAAAAAACAACAATCGGTCCCAATGATGCCAGCACCGCCAGCATCACGCCTAACGCAGCAATCAGGAGGCGAAGAGCCGAGATTACGGAAAGCCGCGTTCCGATCAGAGCGTTAAATACATAAAGAGAAGGGAATGTCACTGCGAGTGTGAGAAAAAACAGCATCGGCAGCTTGATAGCGCTGGCGATCATCTGCATATATGCCTGCCCGCCCGTTCGGATCATCGCGAATGTGCCCATGCACAATCCATACAGGACGCCGAGCAAAACGATAGAGACCGACAGTCCGGCGACAGGAGTTGTAAACCGGCCTTCAGCCAGTGACGAAATGCGGGTCGCATCCCCACGCAGAATCTTATCCAACTGCTTGAACCATTTGAGCATCTTAATCGTCTCCCATTTCACTTTTTACAGCCATATTCATACCGTGACTCAACGCTTTATTACAGAGCATACGACATATGTACGACGGCCGCCTTACCTCGATTTCTCCATTGTATTTCTTTTCGGATCAAATACAAAAGCGTTTTTGCAGATTTTTTTGGGACGCCCCAACACCTGGTTTGGAGGTGTTCTACCGGTAAGTTTGATGTGGACGCTGGATGGTATTGCTGATAAAATCCCTCATTTGATAATCGGTAGAAACAAGTTGAAAAAAACTGGAGGTAACGAATTAATGGTAAGGAATTTTTTGTGTCTGGCTGCCGGGGCGATAATTCTGGCTGGCTGTGTCCATGTCCACGAGAGCAAGCACGTCAATGAGAACAAATCCCCCGCGGCCATTCATGTTGAAAAACAGGGCCGCCTGTTGCGTCATGTCGTGCTGTTCAAGTTCAAGGATGGCACAACCGACGCGCAGATTGGCCAAATCGAAAGAGTTTTCTGCACACTTCCGCACAAGATCGATGCTATACACGATTTCGAATGGGGCACGGATGTAAGCGTGGAAAATCTTCAACAGGGATTTACCCACTGTTTTATTGTAACTTTTCGCAGTAGAGACGACAGGGCAAAGTACCTGCCGCATCCGGCCCACAAGATGTTCGGCGAACGCCTCGGCCCACATCTGGACAAAGTCCTTGTTATCGACTACTGGACAAGATAGCCGATTTTATCGGCCTATGCGCGATTGAGTACCCTTGATATGAGAATCGGGACTTATATTGTATTCTTTGCTTGCGTTTTTCCGGCTCTTTTGGTATCCTATATTTTATAGGAATAACAGTGCATTCAAGGAGAAAAAGTCAGATATCTTAGTAAGGAGATATTGTGAAAACAACCATCATTTTGCTCGTTGTTGCAGCGATTCTGTTCTTCGTTGCCGGTTGCGGTCCGGGCCAGCCATTTGAGATCGAAGGCATGCATACGCCTCAATCTGAATCGCCGGCGCATGTAGTGGCGGCCAGATAAAGTCTCATTAGTCGAGCAAACATGACACGAGATAACAGCAGTCGAAGCGGATGAGTTGTTTCATAATCGTTTTTATAGGCCAACACCAAAAAAGTAAAATACCGATAGCCGATATGGACTTACGCAGATTAGTATCGGATTACACGATAGCCCTGCCAAATGCTTCTCAAAGTCCATAAGCATGTACTCGGTTTTTCTCAGAGACACCGTAAAATCCTGAGTAATTCCACAACCAGGCGCATATATTTATATAGCTGGCCAAAGATTCGAATATTAACAGTCATTTTTGCAGGAAAATAGTTCGGATGGGCATGTTTTACATCATTATTAACACGTGCATTATAATGCTTGAGAATTTTCTTCAAAATAAGCGCAATAAATTTAGTAATTGGGCGTCTATACCTATATTGCTGACAATGGAATGCTATCTCGTATCAGGCTCACAAGCTAACATTTTGCAGGGCACTCATTTTGCGATGTTTCGAAAAAAAGCAAAAAAAGTTCAAAACCGTAACAAAATGGTAACATTTAACCTGCATAATCACACTTATAAGTGGCTATACAAAATTTATACCGACAGTTACTCTTTACAAGAAAGGTTTTAGGGTGAAGAAGTCTCGAATAATTTTTATCGTGATTATCGTCCTCTTAGTGGTCGCTACCGGGATTGGGGTGGCGATCAGGGCCAAATTCAAAGGTGGCAAAAAGCCCACGATAGTCCGTATCGAAAGCGCTCAGCGCGGGGAGTTGATAGAGTTCGTCAGCGCTCCCGGCGAGATCGAGCCAAAAACGAATGTGGAGATAAGCGCAAAGGTATCGGCACGAATTGTCGAGCTTCCCTACGATGAAGGGGATATTGTGACTTGCGGCGATCCAAATGCGAATCCCCCGGTTCCGGCATCGGTGCTGGTTCGTCTTGATGCTAAAGATCTGGAGAGCCGGCTGTCTTCGGCCGAGGCCGGACGCGCCGCTCAGGTTGCACAGGCAGAAGTCGATAAAGCCAGAATTTCCAGTCAGCGGTCGAGTCTTGCCGGCCTTGATGCCTCGCTAAAACAAGCCCAACGTGATTTGGAACGCCAGAAAGGACTGCTTGAATCAAAGGACATCGCTCAGGCTACATTCGACCAGGCCCAGGCTAAATATGACGAGCTCAAGTCGCAGTATGAGGCCGCCAAATACACGCTGGAATCGGTGAATCTGAATTTGGTGGTGTTACAACATAACCTCGAAGTCGCCGATGCGGGAATCGAACAGGCGAATGAGGCTCTCAACCATATGACGATATCTTCACCCATCGACGGTGTGGTGACCCGGCTCGAAGCCGAGGTGGGAGAGATGGTTATCATGGGAACGATGAATAATCCGGGCACCGTGATTATGGAAGTGGCGGACCTCTCTACAATGCTGCTTGTCGCGCAGGTGGATGAAGCCGACGTAGGCAAATTGGCATTGGGTCAAAAGGCTACGGTCCACGTACAGGCCTTTCCAGACGAGGAATTCAACGGATTCATCGATTCGATTGCATTGACACACAGAATATCGTCGACCGGCACGAAATACTTCAGGACCGAGATACTGCTTCAGGGTGATGTGAAGAAATTGTATTCGGGCCTGACAGCCCATGTGGATATCGAGACCACAAGGCACGAAAACGTGCTGAATCTGCCGAGTCAGGCCGTGCTGGGTGTGGCTATCGATGATCTGCCTCTGAAGATTCGCGAGAATTCCGCCCAGGTCGATAAAACCAAGACATACGCGACGGTGGTTTACCGCTATATTGACGGCAAGGCCATCGTCACGCCGGTTCAAATCGACCAGAGCAACCTGACCAACACCATAATAAAATCAGGCATAACAGAAGAAGACAAAATAGTAGTCGGTCCGTATAAAGTACTCGAAAGTATTAAGCACGATCAGATAATACAGGATGAGCGTGAAGCAGAAGCAAAGAGAAAAGACGTTAAAGCTGAAGCTAAAGAAGAAACTGCAGACGATGCCAATGATAGCAGCCGAAGCTGATAAACCGGTAATTCGACCCCGGAATGATAAAGCCGTAATTAAACTAAAGGATGTCACACGGGTTTATAAAGTCGGCGTGGAATCTATACATGCACTTGACGGTATCAGTCTGGAGCTAAACGAGAACGAATATGTCGCCGTAATGGGGACATCCGGCTCAGGTAAGAGCACGCTGATGAACGTCCTGGGATGTCTGGACAGGGCCACATCCGGATACTATGGACTGGATGGGCAGGATACGACGAGCCTGAGTGACGCGGCGCTGGCCCGCATCCGTAATGAGCGAATCGGATTTGTCTTTCAGTCGTTCGAGCTGCTCGGTCAGCTATCCGCGCTCAAGAATGTTGAGATGCCGCTGATTTATTCAAAAAATGGCTGGTGGTCCCGGCGCAAGCGCGCCAAAACCGTGCTTGAGAGAGTCGGGCTGAGCGACCGGATTAAGCACAAGCCGAATCAGCTCTCGGGAGGTGAAAAGCAACGCGTAGCTATCGCCAGAGCACTTGTTTGTGAGCCAAGTATTCTGCTGGCGGACGAGCCGACAGGCAATCTCGACAGCAAAACAAGCGAAGGCATTATGAAACTGTTCGACCGGCTTCACCGGGAAGGCCAGACCATTATCATCGTCACGCACGAGGAACATATTGCCAATCACGCCGAACGAATAATTCACATGAAAGATGGTCGCATTGACAGCGATACGCAAAGCAAGCGGAATCAGGCAGATAAGGCCAAAAAGCAAAATGACAAACAAGGAGGATTGTCATGAGAGCTGTGCTACGAGCGCTAATGGCCTTTCTTCGCCTTTTTTATCAGAGTGTCTATCTTTCACTTGGCCAAATCTGGGCGAACAAAACCAGGTCGATACTCACTACTATCGGAATCGTCATCGGTGTCGCCTCAGTCACTGCGGTTATTGCCGCTTTGAGCGGCCTGAAAGCCAAGATACTAACCCAGGTAGAAACCCTGGGAAGCAATACCATATTCATTCAACCCAAACGTCCCGATACGGGACCTCTGCAGCATGCTCCGTGGTGGAGCATTCGATTTCTGCCGGAACATTTTGACGGTATGCTCGAACACTGCCCTTCAGTGGAGCGATTTGGCCGCCAGACCTGGGCCGGAGGGCGTACTGTCAGCTTCCGTGAGCGGTCGGTGGAAAATGTAAGTATTCGCGGTATCGAGCCGGCCTGCCATAAAATCGAGAGCCGCCCGGTTACAATCGGAAGGCCGCTTTCGGTTATCGACGAAATGCAGGTGCGGCAGGTTTGTCTGATTGATCCAAAGCTGCGCAATGACCTTCGCCTTGACCGTGACTGCATAGGCCAGCCGATTTTCATAGGTCACAATACATTTTATATTGTCGGCGTGCTCGAAGCTCGACCGGAATCTTTATTCGGGGGAGGCGACCAGGAACGTTCCGAGATATTTATTCCGTTCAAGACCAGCTTCAAGCTGAGTCGGTACCTGTACATCGGGGTCCTCGCCGAAAGCAAGTCCGCCGAAGTTTCGGATGATGCCCGGGCGGAGATAAGTTTCTTCCTCCGGCGCACACGGAATATAAAGCCCGGCGAACCGGACACGTTTGAGGTGCAATCACTTAAAAACATACTGGAAATGTTCAATAAAATAGCAATTATAGTCACCATGGTGGCCGGTGGGATTGTTGGGATTTCCCTTCTGGTCGGCGGTGTCGGCATTATGAACATCATGCTTGTCACGGTATCCGAACGAACCAGGGAAATAGGACTTCGCAAGGCGGTGGGAGCGAAAAAAAGCGCGATTCTAACCCAGTTCCTGATCGAGTCCGTAGTCTTATGCTTTGTCGGCGGTCTTGTCGGAATCGGATTCGGCCAGCTTCTGACTACGGGCATAGCCAATATCCCGAAAGTTGAACTCGATATGGCGTATATTCCCCTTTGGTCGATAGGCCTTTCGTTCGGTTTTTCCGGTGCCGTTGGCATATTTTTTGGAATGTTCCCGGCAGTTAAAGCTGCCAGGCTCGATCCTATTGAGGCTCTTAGACATGAGTAAAAAATTTTTGCTTAAATGGTTCCGTCATGCGGTTTTTACCGGATTGGGACTATTCGTATTAACCGGCTGCGAGCAGTTTTCCGGTGATGGAAATTCTTACCAAACCAGGATTGCCCCTGAAAAGACCCGGCAGATAGAAACACTTGGGCTGCAGGAGGCTGCCGAAGAAGAAAAAGCCCCGGCGGATGCCAATGAAGTGCCGCAAAAAAAGCTTGAGCTTACGTTGGAGCAATGTCGAGCACTTACGCTGGAGAATAACCTTGACCTGAAGGTGCAGCTTATCAATCCTGCTGTTGCCGCCGAAAAGGTCAGCCAGCAGGAGGCCCAGTTCGAGGCTGCGTTCTACTCTAATCTGACATTTTCAAAGACGGATACCCCATCGGCTTCGTTTCTTGATGAAATTTCAGGCTCGCAAGTCGATTATACCAGTACCAGTCTTGGTGTCCAGATCCCTTTGCGAACCGGTGGCACAGTAAACTTTGACTTAGCCGACAGCCGTGCCAAAACAGGCTCGTTCTACTCGGTATTCGATCCATCTTATGGCTCGGATATGTCAGTTTCGATCAGTCAACCACTGCTTCGGGGCGCAGGCAAGCGCGCTAATACCTATGCGATTCGTATCGCCGAGTATGAGCGGCAAATAATCGACGCCAGAACAAAACTCGAAATTATACGAATTATCGCCGATGTGGATCGTGTGTACTGGCGACTTTATGCGGCCATGAAGGAATTGGATGTGCGGAAAAAACAGTATGAGCTGGCCAAAGCCCTATACGAACAAGCCGGTCGTTTTGTGGCTGCAGGCGACAAACCGCAGATAGAGATTACCCGAACCGAGTCCGGAGTCGCACAGCAGCTTGAGGCTATTATTTTAGCTGAAAACAATGTGCGCGATCGAGAACGTGACCTCAAGCGGACGCTTAATAAGGCAGGCCTGGACATGCAGGGACCTACGGTGCTGATACCCGCCACCGAGCCGGATCCTGTCCGTTATAAGCTGGAAAAGCAGCGATTGCTGGCAACAGCCATGGAAAATCGTATGGAAATGCTCGAGCTGGAACTGCAAATCGCCGAAGATTTCGCCACTGTCGATTATATGCGGAGCCAGTCGCTGCCTTTGGTCACCATGGATTACAAGTATAACGTGAACGGCCTGGGCGGTACGAGAGACGACTCATTTGATTTGCTTTTCGATAAGAGATTTGAGGACCATCGAGTCGGGCTGCAGTTGTTGGTGCCGCTGGGAAATGAAGCCGGAAAGAGTCAGCTTCGGCAGGCCTTATACCAGCGACGGCAGCGGTTGGCCAGCCGAGACAGCCGCGAAGCACTTATTGAACTTGAGGTGCTTAATGCTATCGACCAGCTTGAGGCGAACTGGCAGCGTGTTCTGGCCAGCAGGCAAAGCACGATCCTTGATAGCCGGCTGTTCGAGGCTGAAAAACGCCAGTTTGAGCTCGGCCTGGGGACATCTACCGACGTACTTCAGGCGCAGGCAACTTTTGCCGAGTCTCAAAGAGCCGAAATTCTGGCATTGGCCGAGTACCAGATAGCGCTTGTCGATTTGGCCTACGCCTCCGGCACGCTGCTCGGGGCCGCAAAAGTAAGATGGGAACCTATTGTGCTTCCGGACAATATACAGTAATATGTGCTTGATTTTAATTTTTCACGGCTTACGGCTCATTTTTGAAAGTGCATATCATGGAAGAACAGAAAGTCGAAGACAACAGAAATGTTGACGAGAAGAATAATTCCAAAAGCGCAAAAAGGAAAATCATCTTCTGGGTTTCAGGCCTCGTCGGACTGATAGTTATCTTATTGATTCTCACTTATTTCCTGCTCCCCAAACCGTCCGAAATCGAATGGCTGTCAAATAAAATGATAGCCATATATATCGCCATAGGCCTGATCGCAGCAACAGTCGGGGCATGGCTCCTCCTTCGAAAAACCCTCAGAACAAGATTGAAAATGCAGAAGGTGATGAAACTGGACCCTGACGTCAATGACTGGCTGATTATCTTCAACTGGACGCCAAAAGTTCTCTACACTCCCACCATCGTCGCGTCACTGCTTGCTGCTGTGCTGATGTACTTAAACGAAATCGACTTATGGTTCTTCGGCTCGGTCCCCGGGATTGTTATAGGCAGCATCTGGCTGACAATATTCTTTCTGAATTTCCTTGTGGAGGAATACAGCGTCAGCATCAAAATACTTGTTATAACCCTGGTAAGCTTAGGTTGTTTCTTGTTATGGCTGCACCTGCTCGGCTGGGTCGTCGGTTTCCTGAAGCTTTTCAAACACCTTGCTTTGAGCGTCAACGCCACCGGCTATCTTCTTGTCGGCATAATCGGCATGTTTACAATTCTGATTTCCTGGCTCAAGGGACTTTTCTATTACGTAACAATAACACCCAACTATATGAACCTGCAGGAAGGCCCGACCGAATCAGGCGAACAAATAGGCAGAGAGGATTATAACAGCCGTATCGATACGAGCGATTTCCTTGAACGGCTCATGGGCTTCGGAAGGATTATAATAACCTTCAAAGACAGAAAAAGAGAACCCATCGCGGTACTCACATGGAGAATTCAAAAGAAGGCACAAATGCTTGAGAAAGTGCGAGCAAAATTCGCGATTGACCATCTTCAGCAAACTCCGGTTCAGCGTCAATGACCGAGCGAAACGTTTTCTATGTGAAAACAATAAATTGCCTTTTAGAAATATTTGCTCCGTCTTAAAACATGCGCAACTTCCTGCGGTGATGAGGTTGCCTCGATTAACGAAGAACAGGCCGCCGTGGATGCGAAGGGGATTTATCAAGGAAATCAACTATGGTACTTCAAAATGATAGTGTGAACAACAATAGCTCCATACTCCGCAGGAGAGGATTGCTCGGCACTCTTTTAATTATCGTATTGCTCGGCGCCGGCATTATCTGGCTCGCGGCATTCCGGGGCGGCAAAGCAGCGGGGCGGGATATACCGACCTTTACGGCCAAACGAGGGCCTCTGACCATCAGCGTCGTCGAATCGGGCACCATCAAGGCCCGCGACCAGCGAATCATAAAAAACGAGGTCGAAGGCCGGACCTCCATCATAAGCCTTGTATCCGAAGGCACTCGGGTCAAAGAAGGAGACCTGCTCGTCGAGTTGGATGCAAGCTCGCTGCAGGACGGTAAGATCGACCAGGAGATCCGTGTTCAGAATAACGAGGCTACGTATATCAACGCTAAGGAAAATCTTGCCATCGTTACAAGCCAGGCTATAAGTGATGTCAATCAAGCGGAGCTGGCCCTGGAGTTCGCAAGGCAGGACCTGAAGAAGTACGAACTGGGCCAGTATCCCAAGGACGTCAACGAAGCGAACAAGAGGATTACCCTTGCCAAGGAGGAACTGGAGCGGTCTGAGCAGACGCTGAAGTGGTCGAACAAACTCTATGAGGAAAAGTATCTCTCCGAGACCGAGCGGACCGCCGATGAGCTTACGGTCAAACGCAGGAGACTGGAATATGATCTTGCAGTGGCCGACCTTAAGCTCCTGCAGGATTTCACTTACCCTCGGCAGATCCGGCAGTTCCAGAGCGATGTGCAGCAGGCGGTATCGGCCCTGGATCGAGCCAAGCGCAAAGCCGACGCCGACAAGAGGCAGGCGGCGGCCGACCTGAAAGCCAAGGAAGCCGAGTACACCCGGCAGCAGACAAAGCTGTTAAAAATCGAGGATCAACTCAAAAAAACGACCATTCTCGCTCCCTGCGACGGTCTGGTTGTTTATGCCACAAGCACCAAGAGCGGCCTTGCGAGCATGTTAAAGGAGCCCTTAACGGAGGGTCAGCAGGTGTTCGAACGCCAGGAGCTGATCTACCTTCCTACAGACGCCTCGACAATGGCGGAAGTGAGTGTACACGAAACGAGCTTAGCGAAAGTGCGGATCGGACAGCCCGCTATTGTCACAGTCGAGACGCTGCCCGGCAAGAAATTTCTGGGAACAGTGGCTATGGTCGCGCCGCTTCCTGATTCAGCCGGCATTTTCCTCAATCCCGATCTGAAGGTTTTCAAAACACAAATCAACCTCGATACGGATGATTCGGCCCTTCGCCCGGGGACGACCTGCCGGACGGAGATCATCGTCGAGAAGTATGACGATGCTGTCTATGTGCCCGTCCAGGCCGTGACGCGGGTTGCGGAAGACACGATTGTCTATCTGCCCAAAGGTGATTCGGTCGAGCCGCGCATAGTCGAGATAGGCATGGACAACAACCGGATGATCCGGATTATTAGCGGTTTGAAGGAAGGAGAAGTTGTTTTGCTCGATCCGCCCTTAAAACCTCCGTCTGTTAACGAAATGCCGTCCGGCGGCGAACCGAATGAAGCTGTCTCAAAGCCCGACACCATCGATCAGCAAGTTCGCGACCGCCTCGACGGTAAAACCAGCGCTCCAACGGATGCCGGGCCGCAGGTTGCGCCGCCAGTGCAGACCCAGGGCTTTCCGACTTTACCGCCGGGTCGGATGCCGCAGGGAATGCCTAATCTGTCCCCTCAGCAGCAGGAGCAGATGAAGAAGCGAATGGAGATGATGAAGAACATGTCCGATGAGGAAAAGGAGAAGCTTAAAAATATGTCCATGCAAGAGAGGATGAAATTCTTCCAGGAGAAATTTGGAGGGGACCAGCAGAAATGACCTTCAATGGGGTCAAAATGATAAGGAACATACGGTCGGGCCTGGAGAACCTGCTGCTCCACAAGCTCAGGTCGTTTTTGACAATGCTCGGCGTTGTATTCGGTGTCGGCAGCGTGGTTGCCATGCTTTCGGTAGGAGAAGGCGCAGGCCGGGAGGCCCTGGAGCAGATCCGCAAGCTCGGAAGCAATAATATCATTATTTCATCCGCCAAAGCGGTCGAGGACGAAACCACCAGTTCGAATCGATCTTTAATAAACATGAAAGTGTACGGATTGACATACGAGGATCATTTGCGAATGGCCGAGAGTCTCGAACATGTCGAGCGGACCGCTCCTGCGAAACTGCTGCGTCAGAAAGGCCGGCTTGGCGAACGAAGCCTTGAGGTCCGTGTTGTGGGTACTACGCCGACGTGGTTCGATTTGGTCAGTCGGGAAACCCTGGCTGGACGCGTCCTCTTATTCATGAACGAGGAAAATCCAACTCCCGCGGTTGTTCTCACAGAATTCGGCGCCAGAAAACTTCTGGCCACCAGACACAGCATAGGCGAATGGGTGCGGATCGGCGGTAACTACTTTGAGATCGTCGGCATCATCAAGAGCGAAGGCGGTAAGTCGGGTGATATCCAGATGCCCGACCAAGAGGTGGACGCCTATATCCCGCTATCGATAGCCCGCCAGTACTTTGGAGACGTGATTACGTTGTCCTCGTCGGGCGCTCGCTCTATGGAGCGGGTCGAGCTGCATCAGATAATTGTGCAGATAGATCAAATCGAAAACGTGGAATCGACCGCCAGGGCAATCAAGCGTATGATCCAGAAGTTCCACAAGAAGAAGGACTACACCGTGAGCGTGCCTCTGGCTCTGCTGCGCCAGGCCGAGGCCGCCGAGCGCCGTTCGAGCATCGTACTGGGCTCCATCGCGTGCATCAGCCTGCTGGTCGGCGGCATCGGCATCATGAATATCATGCTGGCCTCCGTCACCGAGCGGACCCGGGAGATCGGTATTCGCCGAGCCATCGGGGCCAAGCAGCGGCAGATCATCTATCAATTCCTCGTCGAAACGGTTGTGCTTTCAACGACCGGAGGGCTCGTCGGTTTAGGGATGGGCGCGGTGATACCCAGTCTGATCACACACTTCTCGGGTATGACCACGATTCTCACCTGGAAAGGAATAATCCTGCCTCTGCTGATCAGTATGACCATCGGCATCCTGTTCGGGCTGTATCCGGCAATCCATGCCGCAAAAGTAGATCCTATCGTCGCTCTGCGTCACGAGTAGAATCGTGCCGGCGGCTTATTCGTCTACTTTCGGGCTGGACATGATATATTCCATACAATCGCTTATTTTAGCTGTCGCTACAGCGACGGTGCTGTCGGCTGCCCCGTAATATAGATTAATCTGATCGGTTTCCTTGTGGACGGTAGCGCCGTTGGGGAATACCACGTCGCTGACGTCGCCGATACGCTCGTAAATTGCGCTTGGCCCAAGGACCCACTCATCGCCTCGGCGCAGGACTTTCCATGGTGAGTTCAGATCCAGAAGAGCCAGGCCGACCCGGTATATCGCTCCTGCCGTTGTACTACGGACGCCGTGGTAAAATAACATCCAGCCTTCCGGTGTTTCGATTGGCTGACAAGCCAGCCCGACTCGGTGACAATCCCAATAGGCCGTCCTCGTCATAATCAACGGCCTGTGATCGCCCCAGTGTTTCAGGTCCGGCGAGAAGCTGATCCACATGTGAGCTTCACCCCGGACAATCGGCCGGTGAATCAGTGCGAATCGCCCGTTAAACCTGCGAGGAAACAGGCAGGCATCCTTGTCCTCCGGCGGCAACAGGGAACCCAGACGGGCAAACGTCTTGAAATTCTTGGTAATCGCCAGCGAAACGACCGGGCCGCCTTCGCTGAAAGAAACATAGGTAACGGCGAATTGCTTTTGCTCCTCAAGCCAGACAATGCGAGGATCTTCCAGCCCCCACCTTTCCTCACGGGAGCTTTGGTCGGCTTCGAGAGTCGGCGTAGCGTCAATCTGCCAGTTTGTGAATCCATCTGCACTACGAGCGACCGTCAAATGCGAAAAGCCCCGCATATCCTCGACGCGAATCAACAGCAGCGTTTCGTCATTTAACCTGGCTGCCGCGGGATTGAAGACCGCGTTTGTCGGATAGGGCCAATTTTCCGGCGTCATTATTGGATTGCCCTGGTACCGCTTGAAAAGTTCGTGTGCTTTTTTTTGTCGTAAAAGCTCAGGCATAGCTTCATTTCCCCAAAACGTAAAGGATCTTACGTTAATAAAAAATCAATTAGAAAAACTACAATTTAAGTTAAAAATGTTCAGCCCCACATATTTAGCTAACATTACCTAACTTAATCGGCAAGATAAACATCTTCCTATAAATCAAAGTACGAATTTTAAATGCCGTCCAACCAAAAAATCCCGGGCTCGTCAGAGACGGCCGAACAATAGTGCTTCTATTATGCAGCCTGGCTCGTTGTCGATATTACCATACTATGCTTTGACTAACTGGGTTTCATACAGGCTTTGATACAATGGACAGGTCTTCATCAATTCATTGTGCTGGCCCTGAGCCACAGTTTGTCCGTCATCCATGACTACTATTACGTCTGCTGTAATAACGGTGCTGAATCTGTGGGCAATAATAAAACAGGTCCTATCCTGCATAATTTCCTCGATAGCGTTGTGAATTTTAGCTTCGCTGTCGGCATCGACCTGGCTTGTAGCTTCGTCAAAAATCAGAATCGCCGGATTCTTCAGAATCGCTCTGGCGATAACGATTCTCTGGAACTGCCCGCCGCTCAGGCCGGTATTCTCTTCGCCGATCATCGTATCATAGCCTTTCGGCAACGGTTCTATAAACTCATGAGCAAACGAACGCCTGGCGGCGGCGATTATTTCTTCCCTGGTCGCGCCGGGCTTGCCATAAGCGATATTTGCCGCGATCGTATCGTTGAACGTGATCACATTCTGCGTAACCATTCCGATCTGGCTTCGCAGGCTATGAAGTTTCGCCTCGCGAATATCCTTTCCATCTATCAGAATCCGGCCGGAATCCGGGTCATAAAATCTCGGTATTAAATTTGCCAGCGTCGTTTTACCCGAGCCGTTCGGCCCTACCAGCGCAACATTATGTCCCGCCTCCACCGAGAGATTGACTTGTTTTAATGCAGGTATCTCGGAACCGGGATACGTAAATACAATATCCTTAAATTCGATCTTGTATTTCAAAGGCCCAAGCTCGTGTGCGGCGGGACTCTCGGTTTCACAATCGAGGTCGATAATCGCATATACCCGCTCGGCGGCGGCGTTGGCCTGCTGAATCTTGTTCCAGATGTCACTGCCCTTGCGAATAGACTCGGCCGCAGTTCCTAAAAGTGCAACCAGTGTAATAAACTCGGCCGCTTCAATTTCCTGCCTTGCCACCCAATGCGCTCCGAACAGCAGCGCCGCACCTCCAGCCACCATTCCGAGGACTTCCATAATAGGGCTCGTCGCGGCATCGATCTTCGCTATCCGGAATAATTGCTTTAACAATCCTTTATTTATAACGTCAAAATTGGCATTCTCATACTCCTGCCGGTTGTAAACCTTGACAATCTTTATCGCGGTTAAAGACTCTTTAAGCTTGGCCAGCATCAGAGACCAGCTCATAAGCGACTTCCTCGTGGCGCGCTTAATCTTCCTGCCGAGCTGTCCGATCACAACCATGACAAAGGGCGCAGAGCACAGAAATATGACCGTCAGCTTAAGGTCTATTATCATCGCACCGGCAATCAACGCCATGGCTTTCATCGGCTCTAAAAGAGCCTTGCCGAACATGGCCTTCGTACCGGTAGCGAGCTGTCCCGTATCTCGAACCAGTCTGCTGACAGTATCACTGGGATGTTCGCTTTCAAAAAATCGGACAGGCATATTAAGTACGTGCGAAAAGACATCTTTACGCAGATTTACAACTGCCGTCTGGACAACTTTTTCCGCAGTGTACTGCTGATAATATCTCGCCGTGCATCGTATAACGGTAAAAATCCCCATTAAAATTATGATCATACTCACCGCCCGCGTCTTATTCTCCGGAGTTTGCTCTCGCGGCAGAAGACTCAGCAATCCCTGCACGGAATCAAGATAAAAGGGTCTGCGCCCGCTGTCTAACACGGCATCCTGCAGTTCAGAAGCCCCCCCCTCATCGAACCGCTTATAACGGACAGGTATTTTCTCGTTGCCGCCGGCCTTGGCAAGTTCTTCGAGCAGCCTGGTTGCGACGATTTTATCCGCTCCTTCTCCTGTAACGGAACTTCCGGTCCCAACAATCCAATCCTGCTCTCTCAGTCCTGCGGCGTCCGCATGACCTTCCGGTTCGACTTTTGTTACAATCAAATAATAAGCAATATCAAGCTTGTTCGGATCGGCAAAGTCTATTCTGCCCGGCATATAAAACTTTATGCCGTATCGCTGCTCGCAAACCTTGCGGTCGGCCCAACCGTGCAGACCTTCTTCGCCCATCATCACCTTCAGCAGTGGTATGATTGTCATAAAGCTCAGTGAAAACAGAATGCTTATCAAAATCGCACTGACAAAAATCACAACCAGCCGGGGCCATTGCGGCCAGATATACTCGAATACACGCCAAAAAGCCTTCATTCGATAACTATCTCCATAATATGAAGCTCGACCCTTCGACTGCGCTCAGGGTGAAGAATAACTTCATGCCGAGCTTCAGACGAGGCACGAATCCATGCTTCATACGCTTATCAGCAATTAATTACAGTTTCGGCACACTAACAAACTTCCTCCTGCCGGTCAAGCTTAAAGGTATTGACTTCAAATGCCATTTTTGTTAACCTGTCCGCTTTTTAAGGAAGCCGTTAAATGAAAATAGACTATCTGATTTTGGGCGACTATGAGACCAACTGCTATGTTCTCCGTGAAAATGATGCCGCTAAGGACTGCCTGATCATCGATCCCGGCCTCGAAGCCGGCGATTTAATCGAATTCCTCGACGAGCAAAAAATTAATCCGCTCGCCGTGCTTTTGACTCACGGCCACATCGACCACATCGCAGGTCTGGCAGTGCTTCGAAGCCGGTTCCCCGAAATCAAAGTGTACATTCATAATCTCGACGCCGAAATGCTCACAGAGCCGAATATCAATCTATCCGCTATGACCGGCTCAGCGTTCGTCACCGAGCCGGAAGATGCGTCCTTAAAGGAGCGGGACATAATCGACCTGGCCGGCGTCAAACTGCTCGTGCTCCACACCCCCGGCCACACCCCGGGCGGTATCAGCCTGTATTCGAAGCAAGACGGCGTAGTTTTTGTCGGCGACACGCTCTTCGCCGATTCGATTGGCCGGAGCGACTTCCCCGGCGGCAGCATGTCACAATTGCTGGCAAGTGTTAGAGAAAAGCTTTTCACCCTGCCCGAAGAAACACAAGTCTACCCCGGCCACGGCCCAGCTACAACAATCGCCGCAGAAAAAGCTCACAACCCATTCTTCTAATAGAAACTTTTTAATCAGAAAATATTTGGAAAAGGCCTGTTTTAACGATATAATAAATGGAAGTGGCCTTCAAGACTGTTTAAGGACAGAAAGTCAGGATTATGGCGATTCGTTTCCATCCACATGCACTGGAACGCATGGCTCAACGGGGCGCTACTGAGCAGGAAGTGATTGTTGCAGTGGAAGCAGGAGAGCGATTTAACGCAAAATTCGATAGAGCAGGATATCGAAGGAACTTTCCCTTTGAGAAACGATGGCGAGGCAAACGCTATGAAACAAAACAGGTTGAAGCTTATGCTGTTCAACAAAACGATGATTGGCTGGTTATTTCCGTAATCACACGATACTTCTGAGCGAATTTGAAAAGGAGACAAGTGCTATGAAACTCACTTACGACCCACGGTATAATATAGGTTATATTCGCTTTAAGGAGAAACAAGCTGATGTTCAATCGATAAAACTCAGTGACGAACTAATCGTGGATATTGCGCCGGACGGAACAGTTTATGGAATCGAACTTTTGAATGCTAACGAGCAACTACAACGTGAGGATGTAGAAGGTCTTATCGTAGTCAACGAGGCAACCGGCGAACATACACAATTACCGCTTACAAAAAGTAATTAGCCTATAACATTGTCCCGGCCACGGCCCGGCAACTACAATAGCCGCAGAAAAAGCACACAACCCGTTCTTCCAATAAAAAAGGTGACTGGCCCATGCGAAACAAACGTGCATTCATTTTACTCAGCATTATTTTATTAATAGCTTCATTTAATATTTCCTGGTCAAAATCGCTTAAAGTCAGCAAAAATAAACGTTTTCTTCAATACGAAGATGGCAGTCCTTTCTTCTATCTCGGAGACACTGCATGGGAACTGTTTCATCGCCTGAACCGCGAAGAAGCGGACACTTACCTCGCCAATCGCGCCAAAAAAGGTTTTACCGTCATTCAAGCTGTGGTACTCGCGCAAATAAATGGCCTGAACGAACCGAATCCCTACGGTGCATTACCTCTCAAAAATAAAGATCCTCAAAAACCGAACGAAGCCTATTTTGAGCATGTAGATTACATCGTCCGGCAGGCAGAAAAATCAGGATTGGTCATCGGAATGCTTCCTACCTGGGGCAAATACTGGAGTATGAATAATCCCAACCAGGTTATTTTCACCGAAGAAAACGCCCGCATTTACGGCAAATTTCTCGGCGAGCGTTACAGAAACAATTCGATTATCTGGATCTTAGGCGGCGACCATAATATTCACACGGATAGCGAACGCAAAATCATCGACGCAATGGCTTTGGGCCTGCGGGCCGGCGACGGCGGAAAACATCTTATCACATTTCATCCGCGCGGGCCGGGCTTGTCGTCCGATTATTTTCACGATGCCGAATGGCTTGACTTTAACATGTTCCAATCATCCCACGGTTCGCATGACCATGACAACGGCATATTCGCCGAACATGATTATGCTCTGAAACCACCCAAACCAACCCTTGACGGCGAGCCGCGCTACGAAACGATTCCCGTGGGCTTTTATTTTGCCGGCACTAATCCACAGGACCGTTTTGACGACTACGATTGCCGGCAGGCTGCCTACTGGTCATTGCTGGCCGGGGCATGCGGACACACTTACGGAAACAACAGCATTTGGCAAATGTACGCGCCGGGCCGGTCACCGATTATATCGGCGGCAATTCCCTGGAATGAGTCACTGGATCATCCGGGAGCGTTTCAAATTGGGCTTCTTCGCAAATTATTCGAATCCCGGCCGTATCAAAAGCTGGTTCCGAATCAATCCATGATTAAAGCCGGCCCAACCGCAGGCGGCGGGAAAATCCGGGCAGCCCTTGCGGATGACGGCTCGTTCGCTTTTATTTATTCGCCGCGGGGGCAGCAGTTTTCAATTGATAAAGGCGTCATTAAAGGCAAACGTGTAAACGAAATTTGGTTTGATCCACGTTATGGCATCTCGTACAAAATTCATGCCGGAGACACCAAAGGCTTTCAAACATACACCCCGCCAACGAACGGCCGAGGCAACGATTGGATTCTAATCATAGAAAACGCAGAAATGAATTTTCCATTGCCTTAATTGCAGAATTTGACAACACAATACTCTGACGAAGACCTCTCTGAACAATCAGGATCGAAATTGTACCTGCTCTCTTTAAATTCCCCGCCGCAGTATGCCATCAGATTAACCGCACCATTTTGACTATTGCCTGCCTCAATTCAAAGGATAAATCCAGCCAGAATCCACCTGTTGTCACGGCATAACTACTGAAGCTGAAACCACTGGCGAATCCAAGGAATTTTTGTGCTCAAGGCTAATTCCTATTTTTTAAAAAGTTTTTTTTCGTGCTCGATGGCTTTTTGATATTCTGCTTTCATCGACTCAACAATCTTCTTCACTTCATCTCGATTCCTAAACTCGGCAACCTGAACCCAATTAAGCCCTGTCTCTTTTTCAAGAATCGAAACGGCTACATCTAAATGTTCAGCAATGAAATCATAATTATTAGATAATTCAAGCTGCTCATCCAGTTTCTGTTCGAGAAATACAAAGCATTCTTCTTTTGCTTTTCCATCTTTCACCTCTTGCTGTATATTTTTCGCATCCTGAAGAAACTTCCTAAAAGTTTTATCGAGGAAATCAATTTGACTTTCGGTGATGCCATACCAATGTCCTATGCAATCCCCGATAATTGAGTCTCCTAAGAGACGCGACACTCTTTGAATGGCGATAGAGTGTTGTAATGGTGGAGGTGACGCTACTTTTATTTTATAAAGAGAGTCTACGCTCTCATCTCTCTGAAGGGCATAAGTGACCTGTTGTGCTGCAATTATATAAGACATTAACAAAGCCTTATTTTCATAAATAATCTTTAGGACGCAATCGATACCTCCTTCCAGATATCTTGCTCGTATCTGTTCATGCTCACGTTTCCTGAAGTACGTCCGCAAACCGAAAAAATAGGTAAGAATTGCCGTCAACAATAGAATAAATCCGGAAATGAAAGCGCCTTGTACTTCACCCGGAAGAGCCTTAACTGTATGTACTATCTGGCTCCAATATCTCCATATAATTGAGACACCAACGATTAAAATTGACAGAAAACACATTCGAGTCAAATTTCTGATTGTCATTTTCTGGCTCCTTTTGAAAGTTCTTCTATTTTCCGCGGCTAAGTATAGAAAGTCGACCAGCACGCCCATAAAATGTCCAAGAAAGCTCACTCCCCTAACCAATACGATATCCACTCACCAGGCCATTCTATACAAAAGATGAACAACACTGCCCACTTGTGTTTAATTGATTGCCTACGGTCCCGCCATGCACTTTTCGGTTTTTCAGAATCGCTCATAATATCTCCTTTCAGATGATTTTCACGCAAATCTCAACTCAACATTCTAACAATAGCCTTGCGAAGCTCAACTGGAAATTTTAACCAAACCCACGTTCTAAAAGTCAACGTCTCCACTCGTGCAAATTAAGAATCCGCATGGGTAGCGAAGCTGAGCCATCCTACATTTCCGGGTATCCTTAACCCCTTACGCAATACGCAGCACGCACTACTAATAATGGACGCCGTGTAATGGAGATTTATTTGAAATATGCCCGCCTTTATCCATTACGGTTCGTATAATACTTAACGAATTCGTATATAGGACAGGATAACAGGATGGGCAAATGATGAATTAGAGAATTAGTCGTGGATTCCTGCCTGCGCAGGAATGACAAACAACAAATATCCGCGTTAATCTGCGTTTATCAGCGGTTTAAGAAAATGATTATTATCTTTATTCGTGTTCACCCCATGAGATAAGGTAAAATCGTTATCTCACAGGGTAAATTTGAGCTTAATTTGAAAAAACAAAGCCAATTTGCCTGTGGGCTAAATTGGCGCAAAGTCTTATATGAAAGGTGATTATGAGGATTTTCATGCTTTGAGACGGCAAAAAAACAAACCCAATTCAAAGCCAAACAAAGCCAATATTATTTAGCCCCCAGATTTATCTGGGGGTTGAAGACCCGAGTTGAAAAAACAAATCCAATTTCAAAATGGCCAAATTAATGTTAAGCCAGTAATAACAATAGTTTAAGGAGATTTTAACAATTGTGGGCAGCGAAAAAACAAAGCCAAAAAAAGCCAAAAAAACTGGATTCCCGCCTGCGCGGGAATGACAATGTGGAAGAGTAAAATTACTCTAAAAGGGGTAGGAAGGAGAAAGGAGGCAGAAGAAAAGCGCTATACGATATACTACATACGCAATACGAGATTAGAAGTTGTTATTAAGGTATTCGGGCTTGCCGTCGTCGCTGTCGTAGATTCTCGCGTCTTCGGTATCTGCGTCGACTCTGATGCGCTCGATTCGCTCGGCCTTTTTCGTGTTGCTGTCCACTGTAACGAGGACTCCGTTCATTTTGACATTGCCGGTTGCTATCTCGAACGGAAAAGGCATCTGCGTCCTGAACGCCTTCAAGACGCTCTCGACGCCGCGACCGAGCACCGAATCATGGGCGCCGGTCATGCCGATATCGGTGATATACGCGGTGCCTTTGGGCAGAATCCTCTCGTCGGCGGTTGCGACGTGGGTATGCGTGCCGAAACACAGGCTCGCCCTGCCGTCGAGATGATAGCCCATAGCGATTTTTTCGCTGGTCGCCTCGGCGTGGAAATCGACGATTATAATGTCGGCCTGTTGCTGGAGCTGGGGCAGGATTCTGTCAATGGCATCGTATGGGCAGTCGGCGGGCTTCATGAAAAGCCGCCCTATCAGAGCGACGACTGCTACGGTCGGGCCTTTGCCGGTTTTGTAGATGGCAAAACCTTTGCCGGCTGCATATTTGGAGAAATTGGCCGGCCGAACGATGTTGTCCGCCGTTTCCAGCGTCGGTATGATTTCCCTTTTGCGGTAGGTATGGTCGCCTAATGTAATCAGATTTACGCCGTACCGCAGTAATTTGTCGTAGATTTGCCGCGTCAGGCCTGAGCCGCCGGCGGCGTTTTCGGCGTTGACGATTACGCAATCAACGCTATGCTCTTTGACAATCAGCTTTAGCTTATCGGCGATAATCCGCCTGCCGGGCCGACCGACTACGTCACCAATACAGAGTACATTCAGTTTCATAATTCGTATTGTGTCCTGCGTATCGCGTATATCGAGGCCCTGATCGTTTGCGTAGGACAGATCATATTCATCCCTTACGCAATACGATACATGATATACGCAATAAGTTATTATTTAGCGTATTCGATGCAGCGTACTTCTCGCAGCAGCGTTACCTGGATCTCGCCGGGATAGGTCATTTCGTCTTCGACCTTTTTTGCAATATCACGGGCGATTTTCATAGCCGATTCGTCGTCCACCTCTTCTGCGGAAACGATGACCCGGATTTCCCGCCCCGCCTGAATGGCGTACGCGTTTTCAACGCCCTTGAAGCCGCCGGCAATCTCCTCGAGTTTTTCCAGCCTTTTGATATACCTTTCAAGCGTTTCTCTCCGTGCACCGGGGCGCGAAGCGCTGATTGCATCGGCGGCGGCGACCAGCGGAGTATAAGGATTATCCGGTGGAATGTCCCCGTGGTGCCCTGCGACGGCGTTGAGAACAACGGGCGATTCATTGAACCGCTTGAGATAATTTGTGCCTATCGCGGGGTGGCTGCCTTCGACGTCATGGTCAATGGCCTTGCCGATATCGTGCAGAAGTCCGGCACGCCTTGCCAGCGAGCCATCCAGGCCAAGCTCATCGGCCATGACCTGAGACAGAAAAGCAACCTCTACACTGTGTCGCAGAACATTCTGGCCGTAACTTGTCCTGTAGCTCAAAGCACCCAGCAAACTAACTATCTTGTTGTTCAATCCCCGGATATTGGTCTCGACGGTGGCTTCTTTGCCAATCTGCAACAGCTTAAGGTTGACGTCCTTTTTCGTCTGGGCGACAAGCTCTTCGATCCGGGACGGATGTATTCGTCCATCCTGTATGAGCCGCTCCATCGAGAGGCGGGCGACCTCGCGCCTGACGGGATTGAAGCCGCTGACGACAATCATCCCGGGAGTATCATCAACGATGACATCGACGCCGGTTGCTTTCTCAAACGCACGAATATTGCGTCCCTCTCTGCCGATGATTCTACCCTTCATATCGTCGTTGGGTATCTCGACGGTCGAGACGGTTGCTTCGCATGTTTGCTCGGCGGCGTAACGCTGAATGGCAGAGCTGATTATTTCCCGGCTCTTTTCGGCGGCAGTTTCATTAGTTTCTTCTACTTTGCGCTGAATCAATGCCGACATTTCGTGCTCGCATTCGTCTTCGAGACGCTTCAAGAGCAGCTCTGTGGCCTCTCCAACATTCATAGCGGTGATTTTCAGCAGTTGGTTCTTCTGCTGCGCCATCAAAACAGAAAGCTGTTTTTCCTTAAGGCCAATATTGTGAACCCTTCTATCGACCTCCTTTTGCTGCTGCTTCAACGTATTTTCACGCTGTTGAAGCATTTCATTCTGACGATCAAGCCCATCCTCGCGTTTGGTCAGCCGCATTTCATTTTCGTGCAGCTCGGCACGCGCCTTATTGGCCTCGGCTGCGAATTGCTCTCGTTTCTTGATAGTCTCCGCTGCCGCATCGATCTGGGCGGACTTAATTATGTTCTCCGCTTCCCTTTTGGCACCTTCAACCTGCCGTTGCAGGTCCTGTTCGAGGGTTTTAGCTTTCGCTCTGGCAATTATCTGGCTAACAACGGCAGTCAGCCCTATACCCAGAAGAAAAGCAATAATGGTGGCCATGATCTCGGGCAGCAGAATTTCCATCATTATGGTATCCATAATATTCTACCTTTCCCTTGTGGTTCTCAACGAGTTCTCAAAACATAGCTCAATTGGAAAGACTACGGGCACCTCGGCAGGAAAGCCGCAAAGAAATGGTTGTGAGTAACGAAATCCTTTTCACCCGAGCGCAGAATCAGCTACTTAGTGCCAAAATATCCTCTAAATGTGGCAATTTAGGCACCAGGAGGTTTATATGTCCCCTGTTATTTGCCGATTTTACGCTCAAAACCAACACTCCCTCGCGTATAAGCGAACGCTTTTTCAAGCAGATTCCGTTTCACGCTAAATTCACTTTTCAGCACCAAACAAGAGGTTCTGAATTACTATTGTCATTCAGAGTTCATAACCGGCGCTAAAAGCGTCTTTGCAACTTAAATACCTTAGAAAGAGAAGCTTACAAGCTTTCTCCTTTGTATGTGCCCCTTAACATAGTAACAATAAAACTTCAAAGATAAATGGGACACCCCATAATCTAGTTCGTCAACAGTTGCTTATTTTACCCAATGATAGACCCTTTATGAAAATTGGTCAAGAAAAAAAATCCGCGAATTGCCGATTTTGTAGCTACCGGCCTCCCGGATAATAAAAAATATACAAAAATAGCCATTCAGCTCCTTGAAATTTTATTGAATATTTCCATAAGTGGTTTATCCACATATAATAAAAGACTTCTGCTATTCTGATCGATTACAATAGCTCTTGGACTTTTCGGAAACAGAAGACAAGAACTTGAGTTATAAAATTTGACTAATTGTCTCGAATATTTCAAATACGCTGTTAAAGCCGGAGAAAAGTATGGCTTCTACCACTTTTGGGGCACATACCAATAAGAGCAGCTTGTAAGTGGCAGTTTTACCAACTTCTATGACTTCTGCGATGAAGGTCCTTAAAGAACGTAATATTTTACACAGATTTAACCTTCCCAATCTCCATCTGGTGTAAAATTATCGCTAAATAGCGTCCCTTATAATAAAGGAGCTTCCTTTGAGAAGGATTAGTATAGCACGAAATCTCATGCAAAAATTCATGTTATAAATTATAGATTATTGCATAGCATTTATGATGCCGTTAGAATTGTTCGGGATGGAGAAAAATATAGACCTTAAAAAATTTGTTAGGCAGCACATTGAGATGG
>CAZSOR010000009.1:0-7893 GCA_964608395.1 uncultured Pirellulales bacterium | reverse complement strand
GGGATGGAGAAAAATATAGACCTTAAAAAATTTGTTAGGCAGCACATTGAGATGGAGCGGTTTTTCACCGGCTTTGCTCTCAAAGGCAGGCCTGAAACACACGAAACACAAGATCGGGAGGAAATTATGGCTGTCGCCGAGAAAACCGCTGAGCTTGAAAAAATCGCCGTGGAAGTTAATCAATGCCGCAAGTGCGAGTTGGGTTCGCTGCGGACAAACACCGTGTCCGGCGAAGGAAATCCGAATGCCCGCATAATGTTCGTCGGTGAAGCACCCGGAGCCGACGAAGATGCACAAGGCCGACCGTTCGTCGGCAGGGCCGGGCAGCTTTTGGACAAGATAATCGAAGCCTGCGGGCTGAAACGAAGCGATATCTTTATCGGCAATATATTAAAGTGCCGCCCGCCCGAGAATCGCGACCCTCGGGCCGATGAGATAATAAGCTGTCTGCCCTATCTGCAGAGACAAATTGAGATAATCGATCCTGAGATTATAGTTGCCCTTGGCGCTCACGCCGCCAAGACACTTTTAAATACAACCAAGCCGATAGGGCAACTGCGGGGCCAGTTTCACGATTATTACGCCGGGATCGGCAAGCCGCCTGTGAAACTAATGGCCACATATCACACGGCTTATCTGCTGCGAAATTACTCACAGGAGAACCGCAGAAAGGTTTGGGAGGATATGAAAAAAGTCCTTGCCGAACTCGGCCTGCCAATTCCCAACAAATAGCCTACAAGGCAACCAAACCTTGCTGCTGATAATAGTCACAAATCAATGTTTCCAAGCTATTTTTTGCTAAAAAAGTGAAAATTTCGTAACGAAAACCATCTTTAATCGTCTTATTAATAGACAACCAAGCATTTATAATAACAGAAATAGGGCAATAGTCAGAATATGTCTTGAAAATTCAACCATTTATATGTTAAAGTTATATATGGTCAGGTCAAGGAGGCGGGCTTACAAGTTTCCGCGAGATTTCGTATTATTTCGTAAGTTGCTTCCGTTTCGCATCGGGCCTGTATTCCAAACCTGACTTATATCTGTGCTTCGAACTTGTGATATATATATTGGAAAGGGCAAAAAAATGAAGAGGGCAATTCTATTGAGCTTTGCTCTATTGTCGATCGCAACTACACTTGCACAAGCGGAAACACGATTGGTTCCAGCCGATTATGCGACTATCCAGCAGGCAATAGACGGCAGTAATGACGGAGATACGGTCATTGTCGAAGCCGGCACATATTCCGAGAACATCAATTTTTCCGGCAAGAATATTGTTCTGACTAGCAAAGATCCGAACGATCCTAAAATCATAGCGGCTACTATTATCGACGGCCAGGGCAGGGGCAGCGTAGTAGTCTTTGAAAACGGAGAAACTTCCGAAGCGGTACTGACTGGTTTTACCATCACAGGCGGTTATGGAACAAAGGATACGACAATCACGGAAGTGGACTACTTGTATTGGGGCGCCGGCGTCTGTTGCATGAATGCCTCACCAACAATCAAATGCAATGTGATTACCGGCAATAACGGTCCATTCAATCAGCAAGGAGACGATTTGGACCAATGGCAATTATGCTATGGCGGCGGGATTGGCTGTTATCAATCTAACGCAATTATTACTCAAAATGTTATTAAGGATAATTCATCCTTTGCAGGCGGCGGAATGATGACAGAATATGGGGAACCAAAGATCACAAATAACTTAATATATAACAATTCGGCCTATTACGGCGGCGGCGTCATCATATTTTACGGCGGGCAACTCATTAACAATACTATCGTTGGCAATGATGTAAATCTTTCCCAGCCTGATAACGAAGATATCAACGGCGGTAATGTTTACACCGCATCTTATGCGGAACTGGGTCAGTGCATAATAGTAAACAATATAATCTGCAATGCCAAATCAGGAGGCGGATTTTTTTCCGGTGGTGCCGACAAAGATTTTATCGCATTTAATAACGTCTGGAACAATCTGCCGGGCAATTACTACGCAAATGATCCGGAAACTTACGAGATAATTTCCGGCGACGCGCTCGACATGACAGGCACCAACGGCAATATATCCCAGGATCCGCTTTTTGGTGATAATTTCCACATCGCCGCTAATTCGCCATGCCACGATGCAGGAGATCCGAATTATGCCCCTTATCCATGGCAGCGTGATATCGATGGCGAATATGCTGTGATGGGCACACGGGTCGATATCGGCGCCGATGAAGTTACCGCCAATGCCAGACCGGTAGCGGATGCGGGAGACGACCAGTTCTTCGATGCAATCGTGGCGAACATCACCCTCGACGGTACCGGCTCTTTCGATTTTAATGCCGATGATGTTATTTCCTATCAATGGCGACAGATTAGCGGTACGAATGTTATCATTATGAATCCCGATACTCCCGAGCCCAACTTTGCACCTCCTGTCGAGGATATTTACATTTTTGAGCTTACTGTATTTGACGGCAGCTTTTACAGTCAGCCCGACAGCGTGATGATAGTTGTTGGCAATCGCGCACCGATTGCAGAAGCCGGCGACGAGCAATCCTGTGAACCCCGCCAGGAAGTAACACTCGACGGCTCGGCATCGTATGATCTCGACGAGGATGATACGCTAAGCTACAGTTGGTCTCAGATTTCAGGCCCGAGCGTGGAGATTCTGGATCCGAATACCCAAACGCCTTGTTTTACGCCAAACCTAATCGGAGAATATGTCTTTGAACTGGTTGTAAATGACGGAGCAGATACGAGTCTACCCGATACCGTCACGGTTATCTCCAGAATCGGAAGCGAGCCGGATGCCTATGGCTACCACTGTATCAACAGCGACAGTTTCTGGGGACCGAAATATAACTGGACCGATATTCAGGAAACAGGAACTATTATCACCGGACTGGATTACAGTTTCGAGGAATACGTAGGCCCATTCTCCATCGGATTCGACTTTAATTTCTATGGTACTATTTATAAAAGTTTCTATGTTCAATCGAACGGCGTGATCAGCTTCAACGCAGGGGCTGTACCCTACATGAATGAGGAAATCCCGGCCTTCGACGAAGCCAACAACATCATAGCCTGGATGTGGACATACATGTATCCTACAGAATCTTCAAAAATCTATTATCAGCAGTTCGGTAGTTTTACAGTCATTCAGTTCGTAGATTATGAGATAGGCTGGGGCGGATTTGTAAACGCAGAAGTAAAAATTTACAGATCGGGCAAAGTCGTCATTCAATACAAGGATTTTTCCGAAGATGCTGATATATTTCAGTATACTGTTGGAATAGAGAACGCCAACGGCACAATCGGAACGCAGGCTGCATTCAATGACAGCAATTACCTTCATGGTGAGCTGGCGATAGAATTCTCACTCGGCCCGCCTGACAGACCGGTTGCCGATGCGGGGCCAGATCAGCACGTGGCAGAGCCGCAGTTGATCACCCTCGACGGCAGCGGCAGCTATGTCTACGACCCGTGCAGTTTTCTCGAATACGAGTGGGATCAGCTTGTAGGCCCGGCCGTGGACCTGACTAATCCGACCGGAAAGCATCCCACGTTCATCCCGGAGTTTGAGGGTGAATACCGGTTTGAGCTGGTCGTCATCGGCGAGGAGGATTTCAGCGAGCCTGATGACGTGCTGATTCTTGTCGGCAACAAGCCCCCGGTTATCGATGTCGGACCAAATCAAGTCTCTCCTGTTTCCGGCCGGGTCACTCTCGATGGCACTGGTTCTTACGACCCCGATCGCATTGACGAGCTGTCATACAAATGGACACAGTTGGAAGGACCTGAAGTTACCCTGAGAAATGCCGATACAGCAACTCCTTACTTCTTTTGCGGCCAGGAAGGTACATACGTGTTCGAACTGGTTGTCACTGACGGTTTGGTCGACAGCGAGCCTCGTTTGATAGAGGTGGCAACCGTTACCGTGACAAATAATCAGTATAATTTAGATCCAGGTTTCAATACCGAAGAATATTTTCACTATCCGGATGTATCAGGCTCAAAAGTCGTATACAGCGTCGGCGAATTCGATAATTACCGCTGGTCTATCAAATGTAAAGACCTCGTAACAGGCGAGCTTGATGAAGAATTTCCCGGCGGCGGAATCAACACACAACCCAAGATCGATGGCGATATCGTAGTGTGGGCCGCAGGTCCCTTCTCCGCGGGCTTCCGCGGCCCGGAATGTATCGGCATCTACGCAAAAAACATCGCTACAGGAGAAGATTTCATCTTAAGACAATACAGCAACACTCAATCCTACAGCCACCCGGCGGTTTCAGGCAATAAAGTAGTCTGGCTGGAACATCTCGGCATAAACAAGAATGTCGAGAGCGAATGGAGGAATACGCCCTACAGTATATGCGGTGCCGATATCACCGCCAGGCCGGTTTACTTCACCATCGCCGAACATGTAGGCAGACGCGATCCATATCCCTATGAAGACTACGGCGAAGATTTCGACGACGTCATAGACATTTCCGGGAACATTGTCGTATACGAGGCCGAGGGCGATATTTATGGCGCCGATATCTCAAATATAAATGACATCAAGGTCTTTACTATATGCAGCGATTCCGCCCGTCAGTACGACCCTGCAATCTCCGGCAACATCGTCGTCTGGACGGATGAGCGAAACGACAGAGGAGATATATACGGAGCTGATATCTCCGATACCTCAAATATTAAGGAACTGGTAATAGCCCGGGACAGCGGCAGCCAGCAGCAGCCGGATATCGACGGTTGTCTGATTGTATATATCGATGCTGGAAGATCTTACTACGGTCAGGTCAAAGTCTGCTGCCTTACCAGGCAATATAGCGTAATGTATTTAGAACTTGTCGATTATCCCTCTGGGACGGGGCCGGCAATAAACGCCGATACAATCGTCTGGCAAAACAGCAATTACGGTGAGATTGAGGGCATCTCACTGGAGTTCGCATACTCGGGCTTCGACGGCTCGGTTCAGAATTTGAATACGGGTAAATACTATGACTTTATCCAGCACGCCATCGCGGCCGGCCAGGCAGGCGAGACGATTATTGCCGGCGAGGGAATCTATCACGAAAGCATAAATTTCAAAGGCAAAAAGCTCACGGTCAGCTCGGCTAATCCCGATGACCCTGCAGTCGTGGCGGCCACGGTTATTAACAGCAGCGGCCGGGTAGCAACATTCTCAGGCGGCGAAGACGCCAACAGCGTCCTCAGCGGTTTTACCATAACCGGAGGCAGCAATGGCATCTACTGCACCGAAGGTAACCCGGTAATCTCCAACTGCACAATTACCGGCAATACGAGCGCCGGCATCATGTTATACAGCAACGGCAGTCCGGCAATCACTAATTGCAGCATTGTAGCCAATGACCGCGCCGGTATCGAGATGCATTCAAGAAAATTGGCAAGATTCACTTACTACAACTATCCCCAGATCAGCAACAGCATCATTGCAAAAAATGCCCTGCAAGGTATTTTCGGAGGCGTCCCGGTAATCACGAACTGTACGATTGTCGAGAATCTCCGGGACGGCATCTATGGCTCCATGCCGACTGTTACCAACTCAATCATTTATTACAACGGTAATTCAATTGCAGAAAGTACTGCTACAATAACCTATAGCGATGTTCAGGGCTCGTGGCCGGGACTCGGCAATATCGACATCTGCCCGCTATTTGCCTTCCCCAGTTTATTAAGTTCCAACAGCACATACATCGGGGACTATCATTTGAAATCTCAGGCAGGCAGATGGGATCCGGATAGCCAAACATGGCTGCAAGACAGCGTTACCAGTCCCTGTATCGATAAAGGCGATCCGGCTTCTCCCGTCGGTGATGAGCCGGCTCCTAATGGCAGCATTATCAATATGGGCGCTTATGGCGGCACGACGCAGGCAAGTATGACATTTAGCGATTGACGGTTGTAGGGGCGGCCCCGCGTGGCCGCCCGATCATCGATAACGAATTAGGGCAACCACGCAGGGAAAGCCCCTACAATTTCTGAATCATGCATTGGCAATCTTGTCATCTCTGAGAAAAGACGTTATCATATACATTACTTAGTTATGCCGTTTGCTCTGTTTTTCAAATTGAATAGCCAAAGCAAGGAAATCAAGATGCAGCGAAAGAAAGAATCTATCAGAGCAAAACCTGCTCGTCACAACTTCTTGTCGGCCCGGCGGGTAGATTCTCACGGCGGCACGATTATCAACATTGTCACCGCTATTATTTTTTTCGGGCTTATTGCATTAGCCGTCTTATGGGTAATCAAAAACGTGGGGGAGGCTGGACAGCAATATACCGACGGCATGATAAAAACACAAAACAAAGCCTTATCTGTAACGTGCCAAATGAATCTGCGAGCAATAGGACAAAATATACAAATATATGCCATTAGCAACGACAGTTTTCCGCCGTCACTCGAAGCATTGATAGAATTCAGCGGCAGCACGCAGCTATTTCAATGCCCGGACCCTGAGGGCGGCAAGTATGTCTATATCCCCGGCCAAAATAACAACATGCCTCCTGCGAACATTCTTCTGTACGAACCTAATCCTGTCCATGACGGCCGCTGTAACGTATTGCGACTTAACAGACAGATTGAATTGCTCAGCCCTGAAGAGCTTCAACAAGCGGTCGCCCAAACGATGACGAGCCTTAGATAATTTAACAGGGAGTTGAAATGTCGGTTTCGAGCCAAAAACCAGGAAGACTGATTTACCCGGTTATAGTTCTTTTTATCGCGTTTGCAGCGATGACAAATAAATCCGCGGCGAAGGTCACATGCGTCCGCCTTACCAGCGAGCATGCCGCCGACATGACAGATTTAAAACGCTTCCGTCAATTCCACGAATGGAAAGACAAAACCGGCAACGACCTTGCAATCGCAGTGTGGCAGTATTTGTGCGGCTACGAAACAGGGCTATATCATTTCAACGAGATTCTCGAAGGGCCGGACCCATTCGACGAATACGCAACGGTCCGCGATCCACTCAAGATTCTGAACATTTATAACATGGCTTATTGCGGTATTTTCGGCCCGTTACTGGATGGAATCTTTCAGGGTATCGGCTTCGAGCAGGGCCGTTCGTTTGGACTTGAACTTTGGAACCACTGCGCGACGGAGCTCTGGTACGACCAGGCATGGCACTACTTCGACCTGGATGTGCGAGGTATTTTAGTCGATGCCGACGGAAAGGTAGCGAGTCTCGACGAAGCCAGGCGAAATCGTAGCTTATGGACGAATCCCCCGATTAAGGTTGAGCCGTTCTTTCCGAATGATCAGGACAAGAACAAGGTGTTCGAGATTTATCGTGACAGCAGGATTAATTATTATTACCGCTGGTTCGAAGGCAGCCACACGATGGATTTTTATCTACGCCAGGGCGAATCATTCACACGCTTCTGGAGACCACAAGGCGGCCGGTGGAATCATCTGCCCCTGTACAATCAAATCAAATGGATCAAAGAACTCATCCAGACCCAACCGGTGGGAATGAAACCCAACCACCGGGATTTCACGCGGTGGAATCACGGCAACGGCCTCTTTCACTACGCACCTGATTTATCCGAAGCGTCGACAGATTTCGCGGATGGCGTTCATGCCGCATATAATCTTATCCCCGGTAAAGAAGGACTGCACCTGAAACATACAGGCGGAGGACACATCGTGTTCAAAATCTTCACGCCTTATATTATCGTAGCAAAAATCAATGATCTGGAGGACTTTTCCGATGATGCGGAAGCCTCGGTTGTAGCAATAGAATCTTTCCTTCCCGTTAACGCAGAAGTGTCACTGGACAATGGAATTACGTGGGATGCGACAGGCATATTCGAGCCGGGCGCAAAAGAGACTCTTGACCTGACGAACAAAGTCAAAGGTACTTACGGCTAT
>CAZSOR010000008.1:0-39143 GCA_964608395.1 uncultured Pirellulales bacterium | reverse complement strand
GGACAAAAACCGGGAACCTCTTGAATTTATGACAGTATACTACGCGAGCACCCTTCAGTTATAGTGTAAGCGGTGTTAAGGACGATACTTACAACCAAAACAAAGGAGAATTTATCATGCAACATTTTCAGACATCTTTCTTTTACGACCTCCAGGAACTGATCCACAACGCTCCCCTGATGAGAAAATACTACTACATCTTCAAATCCCTGAACCTTTCAGCACTAAAAGACAGAAACGACCGTATTGGAAGAACAGGATACTCACAACACGCCATACTGAGGGCCTTAATAGTAAAACATCTCGAAGGGATCAAATCCATACCCCAACTGATTAGATACCTGCATTCAGTGCCGCCCCTGATGGAGATGTGCGGCTTCGATCTGGGCGGCCTGCCCGATGAGACACAGTTTTACCGGTTCCTGAAGAATACGAAGAACTCAACATTAAAAGCCATACACAAAACCGCCAATGACGTGCTTATTGAAAACAACCTGGTCTCGCTTGACGAATTCATACTCGACTCAAAACCCATTAAGGCGGCCACAAAAGAAAACAACTTCAAGAACCCCAACAGAAATACAACCAATAAGTCAAAAAAGCCAAAGCGTAATCCGCGGGCAACGTTAAGCTACTACTCCTGCCAGGTCATAAACGGCAAAAAGCAGAACATGATATTCTTCTGGGGATTCAGAACGCACGCAATCGTTACCAAAGAAGGGATATGCCTGGTTGAGAAAACGCTGCCAAACAATGTTACCGATCAGCAAGCGGCATTTAGCCTTATCAAAGAATTGAAGCGGAGATACCGTTTCAAAAAAGGCGCTATATTCATCGCCGACAAGGCATACGACGTCAGAGAACTTTACACCTTCATAGTCAAACAGATCAAGTCAACTCCATACATTCCCATCAATCCGAGAAACCAGAAGGACGATAAAACCTTTGGGCTGCATGGCTGTCCCTTGTGTGATGCTGGTCTCGAAATGAAATCCGCCGGCAAATGGACCGAAGGCAATCGCGATAGAATCAAATTTCGCTGCCCGATAAAGGCAAGCAGGAAGTTCGCCAAAAAACACGGCGAAATCTGCCCCGCCAATCATCCGCTATTTGATACCGGAAAATGCTACGGATGCACAAAATATCTCGACGTTACCGATGACGCACGCTCAAGAGTTCCCAGAGACAGCAGAGAATTCAAAAATACATTCGAACACAGGCAGACCGTTGAGCAGTACTTCTCTCGTCTCGGGGACAGAGAAGTCGAACAAACAACGCACTACGGCTTCACTGCGATAAGTAATCAGATGACTATCGCACACCTTACCGCCAGCCTGATCGCCGTCGCCGCCGGGATAGAACTCAGACAGCCCGATAGAATCAGATGCTATCGAACATTCGCCGAGCCGCCAGACCTGTCCAGAACCGGCTAACCGATCTGATTGGTGCTGAAAGATTAACTTTTCAAAGAGTTATGACAAAGCTGCCAGAGACGCTCTGACCGAAAACAGGCTCGAATGCCTCAAACTACATCCAAATCACTTTCTTCACGACCAAATCAATCCAAACCGCCAAGGGCCACAAACGATCTGAATGCATCAGCAATAATCTCAATCATTTTGCAGGCCTCTTAAAAGATTAATATTAACTTGCTTTTCTATTTTAACACATTTAGGGAGGGGGTATATAAAAGAAACTGAACAAGATTTTTTCCACATTATTTTCCGGCCTTTGCTCTATCCCTATTGGGGTAGTTTTAGCTTGGAGAGTGGTTTTTTTGGGCTTTATTTCATTTCTGCAGTAGAAGAATTTCGCGAATCCCCCTCTATAGATGTCAAAATGTACTCGCAGTATTATATCGTGAATAAAGAGATAGCTCAAATACAACTCTAATCAACCTCTACGAAGCCTGGGGCAAGCCAGAAAAGGCCGAACAGTGGCGAGCAAAACTACCCCAAACAGAAGCCAAGGGAGAGTGACATAGCAGCTACAAAATGGCCCAATTTAAACTCGCAAAACCACTACAACTGGACTACAACTCGAAAGGCCTTTATCTACCTATTTCCAAAAAATTTCAACTCTATAAGTTCTTATTTATCAAGAGGTTAGCCGGTGCCAAAGGACAACGCCGTTGAATGCGTCTCTGGCGATCAGGACCCATCGTGCTTCGATATTGAACAGTTAGGTCGGCGTCTCATCCTGAATGTAATACAATCGCCCTCCTGAAGTGACGATTGCACTCAAACGCGAACCCCAGTGTTTCTTTGACCACGATGGGCTGTCTATCCATTGAGTCCACCGAGGCAGACCGACAAGCTTATCCCGGGACACCAGATTCTCCTCGGTTCCATGATTCCAATGCGACCAGCCGTCCATACTCGCAGGCCACGGTTTTTTGATCGTGCGTCATTGTCCGGACCGATCTTTCACACGGGCAATGCCCGTAGGAACCAGTACACGGTGCATTTCTTGGTCGTACAGTTCTCCCGGATCTTCGATCAGCAGGTCCTTTAATGATCTTTCTTTTAGTTCGGTGGCAAAACTCACACTCGTCACGATGAGCGACGTCAATGTAATTACGAAGAATCGATTCAATCTCATTTTTACCATCAGATTGTCCCTTAAATTCTTCTGTGCTCTATAAATTCAATCGAAGCATAATATACGGTTCGATTTCAACAATGACCTTGCACTATTCAATGCTCTGGTGTAAAGATGTATAAAGAAAATCGGTATCCGTAAGATAAGATTTCCAGATTTCAAGGAATGTGCATCATGAACGCTGATCAACTCATAACAAGGACCTTGTTTGCTCTTGCTTTTATTCTCTTAGCCTGCCAGATAACGGTTTGCGACGAGCCGGCTCCTTGGTGGAATGCTGGATGGCGCTTTCGTACGACGGTAACCGACAATATCCCTTCTCATGACAATGTCATTACACCAACCGAGGTTGTAGTTGACTTTCCCGTGCTGCTGAAGCAGGCCGGCATCCCAGGTGAATTCGATCCAGGCTCGCTGCGCATTATCGAACGCAACGGAGGCGCACCAGGGCGAGAAGTGTCTTTTGCTTACCGCACTGAATTCAACATCCTCAAATGCCGAGAGGATGCCTATCTGAGTTGGTTCGCTCACCGACAGCCCAAACAAGTGAGTTATTATGACATCTATTTTGATACCAAGGAGCGCGGTATCCCCACCCGGAATAATGATGCGAACCTTTTGCCGCCGGTAAACCTTCTTTCCAATCCCGGTTTCGAGGATGAATTTGACGGTATACCCATCGGCTGGCAAATAGCACCTGAGGCACTTCTCCGACTGGACAGATTCGATCACACCACGGGACGACGCTCGCTGAAAATAGTTATAGATGAGGATACTGCCGAAAACACACCCCGTGAGGTGACGATTTCCCAAATGATTGACGTCCGCAAGTTCGCGGGTCAGGATATGGTTTATCAATGTGATTTACTGGCTGAGCGCGCCCCATATGGTGCGCCGATCTCCATCGAACTCGAACAGTTTCGAGCAGATGGCTCGCGCATTCTCGAATATGCGGTGCAGCCGCGATGGCTTACGATAGAACTGGCGCAGGGTCAGCTCGTACAATTTTGCGAACGAGGCAGATTCAGTCCAGAGGCCGCCCGTGTCAATGCGAAGGTCCGGCTGCGCTGCTATGTCAGAGATGCCGACACCCGCCAAATCCTTACGGATCCTGAATCCTTTTTCACAGTATGGCTCGACCGTCTGGTGATCCGTCCGGGGCAACGATTAGGCTGGCCTGCCCAAAGCTATGCGGGTTTTGTGGAGGGTGCACTAAAGACGGCGCCCATAAATCGTGGTTTTGATTTCACAGGCATACGTCGGCTTTCTTTCAATGGTGCATCGGAAGGTACGCTGACCGCCGGAAAATTCAATCCCAATCCACATTCTGTTCACTGGGGTCTGGAAGCGGGCACTATCGAGTTCTGGTGTCGTCCCTTATGGAGCGCCGACGATGACACAGAACACATCTTCTTTGAGGGCGTTGCCTACGGCCATCGGCTTCAATCGCGTTTGCGTAAGCTCGGTTCGGATGGTGAAAACAAGCTTGAATTCACGATCGCCGATGCCGGCGGAAGGTTGCGCACAGTTCGTGGCCCTGCCGTCTTAAAGAAGAATCGATGGCACCATATCACCGCCACCTGGAATTTCGGAAAGGCACACCTTCAACTCTTTGTGAATGGTAAACGCGTAGCGGAACTCGGGCCCGCCAACCTTCCCTGGCCGAGCAGTCTGGTCGTGATAAACGATCAGAAAAGCAGAGGCATCGGTATCGCCGAAGAAGACAGCAGAAGCCTGCCAATGCAGGCGTTCATCGGAGGCGATAGGACGTGTACACCCCTGCACGCCGCCAGGGCCGTCCTGGACGAATTTCGAATATCAGATATCAGCCGGTACAGCCAAGACTTCATCGCGCCTCGCAAGGAATTCCAGGCAGATTCCCATACACGGGCCCTCTTTCATTTTGAGAATGAATCTAACGGAATCCATGATTCTGATGACAGGTTTGTCCGAGGTCACCTGGCATGTGAGCTGCCGCCTCAAGAGCTAACAGTCCCACTGGAGATCTTCACCGAAGGCAAAATCGATCACCGGCTTGTTCTCGTTAAGCCGCACCCTTCTTCCGAACGGTTCGAGGCCAATCAGGCGGAGAATCGTTTACTGGTAAGCCGACCTTTTCACACGCTGCCTGATCCTCGTTTCATCGATTATCGCCATCGAAAAGTAGAACGCACGATCACAAACGTAGATGATAATTTTATGCTCGATGTGGGCGGCGACTTCGAGCCGTTGATGTGCTCGGTGACATTTCAACAAGTCCGGAATTCGCCTGACCGTATCACGATGCTGCCTCGCTGGCGGGCTAATAGCAACGTCGTTCCTTTTAGCGTTGAAAGCCTCAATGCCACCCTCGCTCCCAATGCAACCAGCGATAGTGAGAAGGCTTTTGAGACATTCAAATGTGCTTTGCAGACGACGAACTATTTCGATGCTCACTATTGTGAGACACTGGCGGACCGTCACCGCCCGCGGATTTCTTACACTCTGCTCAAGGCCTTAAATATTTATCCGTTCGACCAGTGCGGCCCGCTGAACCATATGTTGCGCAAGCTCTTTCTGGCTGCCGGCATTTCCTCGAACAATTCCTCAGGTACGCACCATCAGTTCGAGCAGGCCTTTTACCGGGGCAGTTGGCGGCTCTTCGACCTTTCGCCCCGGGTGTATTGGCTCGACAGAGATAACGCCACAGTGCTCAGCCGACGTGGCCTGGAGGAGGATCCCTATCTCAAATTGCGCCAGGGTGGAAATGTGAGCGCATGGCTGCGAGGTCGGAGAAGCCGGGCAACATTTGAAACCGCGGAAAAGCCGCACAATATGGACTTTCCATTACGTTCAGGCGAGCGAGTCAGCATCGGGTGGCATAATGAAGGTCGATGGTTCGAACTCACGAATGACCGCGAGCCAATTCCCCTGGCAAAAATCCCGCCCTATTTTGGCAACGGGACCATCATCTACGAGGCGATCGGTGAGACCAAGGCTTCGACGTTCGATAATTTACGAATCAAACCAAACAACCAGGCACCGGCATCTTTGTGCTTGCGAAATCCTGATGAAGCGGGCGTTATGGTCTATCAAGTTGCGTGTCCCTATATTCTTTCAGATGCAATCGTCTCCGGTTCATACAAGGCTCAAAATCCTGGGGCCATTGTAATTTCTTTGTCATTCAACCGGGGCGAGAGCTGGACGGAGCTCTGGCGCAATCCCAACAGGGAGGGAAAAATCGCTGTGAATATGCGCCAGGAGATAGCCGCACGTTATGGTTATTGGCTGAGAATCCGGTTTGTTCCGGAACAACGCACAGAGATCATCGGATTGAAGGTACGCACCACATTTGTTGTCTCGCCGCTATCATTGCCGGGCAAACTCTCCCAGGGAGATAATCATATCCGTTTCGTTGGCGGGCGGCCGACTGTTCCCGTTAAAACGACTTGCCAATGGATTGAGCGATATCAGAGCAAGCTGGCCGTTTCGCTGAACTCTATCAGCTATTATATGAACGATGACCAAATGCATCGAAATCTCTTTATTGTTGCCCCTGAAGGCGAAACACCGTTAGAAGTAGCCTTATCTGGTCGGGACCTGGTCGGCAACGTGTCGCTTGAGAACCTACCGGAGGGCTGGGGGAGCGATCCAATGAAAAGATCGGTTGAGCTTTCCAATCCTGATGAAACAACCACAACCAGATTCATCCTGCAAACGAGCCAAATCAGGGACGGTGAGATTCGGACATTTGACATCATGATCCAGGAAGGCGGGCGCCGGCGAATAATTCCCGCACAGGTCTTGGTGGCGGACGCCGCTCTGGTTCGCGAAGCCGAAGGGGCTGAGCAAGCCACGGATAAGGTCTCGCCTGTGAACCTGCCCGAAGCAAGCGGCACACGTGTAATGACGTTCAGCGGGTCGGGAAAACTGGGCTTTAATATACATGCTCGCAACTCAGGCACGTATGCTTTATGGCTGCGAGCCCGTTGGGAGCAGCAAAGCTCTACTCGCATAACACTCAAGGTGGACGAGGGTAAATCCCGCCACCTTCGAGCCGCCGCGATGATCGGATTCACCGATTGGAATAACCCCGAACGTGCGCATACCAAGATGTTTGCTCATTACGGCGAACAATACGGCCATTGGTCATGGTATCGAATCCCAGATGTCCATCTGACGCATGGTGAGCATCGCTTATTCCTCGGCGCAGAAGCTGGAGCATGCTTCGACGCTATCATATTGCTGCCCCAGACCCCGGCGATGGACCGCGCGGCGCTGAATCTATTTCAGAATTGGAACTTTGCACCATGGCATCAACCAGATAGCTTATGATTAAGACACAAGTAATCGATCGCTTTGTACAACTCCTTGTCGATGTAAAACAAGAAAAAGGAACGTAGATTCCGGGACAAGAAAACCTTTCCAGGATCACCAGTTAAACCACTCCTTTTAGAGGTGGTGGTTCACAGTTCCTTCCATCAGAAACAACCGGTTAATCGAACAGACCTGGATTGTCGGTCACGGCGACCAGATCGATATACAGGGATTCCCGAGGCGCGAGTTTCAAGATATGTTCGCCCGCAGACAGTTCGAATGCTTTCAGACAGATCAAAGACATTTGGCTGTTGTGAGCGGCCATGGACCAGGTCCATGACGCAGCGTTTCTCAATTGCGCCCTATCAAATGGCCCGTTGTCTATGCCGAAATACAAGGAATCGTGAGAGCCGACCGGTTCATCCGACTTGACGCGAAGAAGCAGGAAATATTCGCCGGTTTTAGGTACACTGAACCGGTACTCGACAGGATTCTTTCTGGTAGGGCCGCTCAGTAAGAGGTACTTGCCTTGGGATGCCTCAGAATCGGCAACAATGTCGTAAGCTTTTTTGCTATCAGGTGCTTCCGCTTCAAAGTAGGTCACCCAAACGTTTTCACTTGTGGGTTTGATTTCTGGGACCACATCGGTCTGAGCATAAATCATGACCGGTCGGGAGTAACCGCTTTCCAGTCTGATGAGAAAGGCTCCCCTATAGAGCGACCTCTCAGTTATCTTGTCGGGGCGAAGCGTTACTGTGAATGTTATCGTATTGCCCGACGCCAAAAGGCCGGTCTTTGGAGTGACGTAGAACCAGTCAAAAGCATCGTTCTTTGCTATCCGATAACGGCCTGAGAATGTCTTACCTTGAACTGTTGCCGAGACGGTTCTGGGCCTGGCCGATTTCAGGTCTGATGAAGAAAACATTAACTGGTAGCGATCGAGCGTGACCGGGATCGGACGTATTGGCAGAACGAGGTGCGATCCTAATGGAATGGCTCCCATGTCGGGCCGACCATTCGCACCAGAGGCAAAGTTGTCGATGGATACACCACAACCCACTCCATCAGATGTCCGGCGCAGGGTGAATAGGCCGGCGTTGGCATTGACCAAATCAGGTCTTCCGACGATCCCATGCGCCTCATCGCCCGGCTGTCCTGTAGACAGCAGGTTGTAGTCACATTCCGATTGAGGGCTTCTCCGGCGGCCGGCAATAGCGCTTCTGCCGCCAAATACGTTGTTCTTTGCCACAATGCGGAGGTTGTGGGGAAGATTCAGGTCACGTGACTCGCCATAGCAGGTGTTGTTGAAGATGAAGGATACAGCACTGGGACCATTGGCGTGTGACGAAGTCTTGATGGTTTGGCCAGCCAATCCCCGTTCATCACCCATGTTTACCAGAAGATTGCGAAACACGTATGAAGGACCTGACATACAACCCTGAATACTTACCCCACAGAGGCAACCTTCGAACTTATTCAAAAACACTCTGACATTTGTCTGGCCCCCGTCGATCTCAAGCGCATCGTCATTGGCGAAGCACATCATGTTGCCATAGACGTCGCCATCCCGGTTAAAACCACCGTTGAGATGAAAGTTCCCCGCGCCCTCAACCGCATCGTTCCAACGATGTTCGTCGCTGCCGATGAAGTCGTTATATCTTAAAACAGTCGACCTGGATTTGTCCATACCTACAGCCTGCGGTCCGGCCGGATGGGAGTAGTACCACGAATTCGCAGTACTCACCGGGTCGTGGATGTAACATCTTTCGACCACGGAGCCGACACTCTTGCTAACCAGGATCGCGCTGTCCCAGTTGATCGCGCGGCCGTCTTGGGTGTAGTACTTGCCATCACGATCGAAACGCTGCTTGCCGATTCGGCCCCAACCGGCGATATCACAATTCACGACCCTTACGTTTTCGCACCTCCTGATGCTGATGGCCTCTTTCAAGCCGCCATGCAAGGTCAAACCCTCAAGTATGACATACTTGGCTTTATACAGTTCAATTAACGGTCCCTTACGGTCGTTCCGTAACACGAATCCCTTCTTAGCGGTGATTTTAACCCATGCATCTGCAGAACCGGACTCCCGAACATTGAGTTGTCCTGTGAAAGTCTTATTGTCGAGAATGATGGTTTTACCTACAGGGACCCGACTGCTCCAGGTGTGAAATTCCTGCTGCGCCAGTACGTCTCCATTCTTAGCTGTTATTCTCAGCTCGTACAGCATCTCTTCGTCCAGATCGACAATGCTGCCGCGGTACATGCCATCCTCTTTAACGTACACGGGCGCATGCGCTCTCCACCAGGACCCACCCTTTTTGCGATAGTCCACGGATAGACCATCTCGGGCACGACTCTTGAAATAGAACGAGCACGTATTGAAAAGCGGAACGATTTCAAATGGCGCGACGTTCAACCTGACGTTTCCACCGGCCGTCTGGTTTGCAATCAGAGCTTTCTCTTGTTGTGTCAGCCCTTCGGCGAACTTGACATACTCGTAAGTTATCTCTTCTTCATTACCGATGGCATAGAGACATGTCTCGATAGCCGCCAATCCCTTCCAACCAAACCGGCTGCGCATGTCAACGGAATAGAGACCTGGTCTGTCTATCTCAATCGCTACCCGCTTGTCGTACGGTTCCTTGCGAATGAGTTTGACCGTCCCGCGGTCAGATGTGGACGTAACCTTGACGACAAAGAAAGGCATCTTGTCAACGTCTATGGAGAATGTTTTACTGACGGTGATCCAATCCGGTGGATCCCGCCCATCTTCCAAATGCAGTTTTCCTGTGTCCATCGAGACCTTGCCTGGAGTCGATGTGAAACGATTCCAGCCGCCCTCTGAGAAATCGTCAACTACTCCGGCGTGACCGGTTACGACTGACATCGTTAAAGATATGATAGCGATAGAGAGAACTCTATTCATAATTTATGGCTCCAAAACATTGAATTCATTTGTCATTAGATTGAATCAAATATCGATTGAAATCGGAAGCGACCTCCAACGGATCGATCCCTTCTGTAAATTCGCCTATAATGTGATGATTCGGATTGTTGGGATTGATACGCCACATATGGGTGCCATCCTTGAGTATGTGGAAATAACCTTGCTTTCGTAGTTTAAAGTAAGGTTCGTGTCCTTTGACTGCCACATAGGTCGCAATCAGGTCGGCACTGTGATGATAGTTCCGGTTCCATCCTTTTAAAAATATTTTGTATGCCTCATGGATAGGATTTGGATCTGTGCCACCTTTCTCAAACAGAATCTTTCCGGTTGGAATGGCATTGGCAAAATCTCCGCCAGTAGTAAAGATAATTCTGGTCGGCCAGTCATTAGCCACATGTCGGACGGCTTGTGGATCCGGCTTAAAATTGCCCCATTTTCCTGGATTCTGCTCCAAAGGATAACGTCCTCCCATACAGACGAGATGTTTGACTTTCTTAGCCACCAATTCCATTCCTGCTAGCGGGCTATATTTATCCGCTTCGGTGTTTAACAGATTGGAAAGATTGGTCAGGTAGCCTACTGTCACGATGACCACACTGTTGTCGGTTTGCTCACTTAATACCTTCCTATAAACCAGATTAGCATTGGGTGCATTTTCTCCTAATCCGATGTCTTGTGGAAACTTCTCGGAAATCGTTTTGGCATACTTGGAATTGCGATAAACTCCCAACGTTTTCACATTGCCAATCGGGATATCAGGACGGCCAAAATATGTGTTTATCACATCAATCGTGGGCGCCGACCATGGGTTGAGGCTCGAACTGATGGTAGCCAAAATTTCCGCATCGCCCCGATTGGCAAAACCATGAAGCATTGCCAGCGCTCCTATATCATCAACATCCGACTCCATATCTGTATCGAAGATTACTTTTACCGGCTGAGCGACAGCCGAAAAATGAAAACAGAATAATAATATCAGAACAATTACATTTCTCATTCGATTATTCCTTTCGAACCAGACTTCAAAACATGCTGACATCACGTGTTAGTCAACTCTCTTGTCTATTTGAATCCAACGGTTGTTATCACATCGAACAAACAGTAGATACTATAACACTGTCCTCTAACATGAGCAATGGCCTTGCTATACTTGACAATATCGCAATCTGGGGTAGACTTGCTGATTTGTTACTGAATATTATTAAGCATAACTGGACATTTCGTAGAGAACTCGTGAAAATAAAGTCCGGACATCTGATTAAAGCACTTGCTGTCTATTCCTTTTGTGTAGTCACAGCGATTTCATTTCTGATTCTTGCTTCGGGCCAAGCGAGCGTCCACCAAAAAGCCGTTATTAAGATGGCCCTGGGACTGATTCTGTTCTGGATTGTAATCGGCGGCACTTTAATGTATCTATTCAGAGAGTCTATCAGCCATCTTGTTCGGAATATCCCGTTGAACTGGAGAATAAAGTTCGTACTCTTCGCCACTATCTTAGCTATGCTCGAAGAAGCCATAACCGTCACAATGACCAATTTGGCCCCGTTCTTTAGATCACAAATAGGCGAAGCATTCATCACGGCTTCTGCAAATTATTTGCACACCGTCTTGTTCCACAGCGTAATTGTATTCATACCCATGTTCATTATGTGGTCTTTTTTGCTCGGACGCTATGATTTCAGTCCTAATCAGGTCTTCCTGCTGTTCGGCCTTGTTGGATCATTGGCAGAGATGAGCATGCAGCCGAGTAATATCTTTGGAGGTTTCTGGTTCTTTGTCTATGGCCTGATGGTGTTTCTGCCGACCTGTTCGGTCCCGCCAGCCGGTTTACGAGGCGCAAAGACACCTCGATTCCGGCATTATGTTTTAGCCGTGGTGTTGCCCCTGGCATCTCCCATAATCCTCTTGCCGGCTGCCCCTCTGCTTAAATACTTGTACGACATTATGGACCCGGTCTTTTTCGTTGATAGCCCTTTCGCATAGTATCTACAATTTAATGTCTTAATTGTTACGTCAGTCCGGCATTTCCACGGCAGTTATCTTCACCGGCCAGGTTGCACGCGACGCGGATTCATATAAACCTATATGGTCAAACGGAACGGGCTTAAAGCACATAGTCTCAAACAATCTGGCATCATCGCGAAGATTAAAGTTCCTATTCTTTGCATTCACAAAACCGGGATCCTCCTGGAAAACTCCGTTCTGAAACATCTCGATATTTGCTGTGCGTGTGGCTACCGTGCCGCATCGATAAAAGACGTTACGCCAGAGATGGTTTATGCCAGGATCATCAAGCATTGTTGCAATCTCGGGATAGCGGGAGAGGTAGACTTCGTTTTGGTAAAAGCCAGCCGGTCTTTTGCCTTCACGAAGCGAGGCCCACACGCCGTTGCCACGGTACCAGCCTCCGCTTATGCCTTGTTTGCAGTCGATAAAGATATTATTGTCTATCAGATTGTCGCGTCCGCCGTTCATTTGGATAGCTCCGAAGTTTCCATTTGCACAACGACAGAAAATATTTCCATAAACCAGCATACCGCTTATAGCATCATCAAAGCGGATAGCTGCCTGGCCGTGCACAGCGGTTTCACTGCCAGTCTTGCCTATATTATGAAAATAGTTGTACCGGAATATTACACCGCGATAAGTCGGATTGCGAAACAGTTCCATTGCTCCCTGGTCATCAGATTCCTGTACCATGCTGTGGACTTCGTTGAATTCAATGAGATGGTCGTTGCCCTCAATCCGCATGGCGCTGCTGGGCCCGTTATACATAAGGTTGTGGGCCACTCGATGTCCAACGCCTTCCAACTGTATCGCAGGTGTGTAGGTTCGGTCAATCCGGCCAAAGTTATATATCCGGCAATTCTCCACGAGATGACTACCCGGCGTAAGTGTAGCGCGGTCACCGCCGATAACTTCCGTTGCCCGTCTGCCTATCGTGTGGATATCGCAGCCTATCAATTGGTTTTCCTTGCCGCCGTGAATCATAATGCCGTTGCCCGCCATACGGCTGACTGTGCAGCCGGTCCACAGGCAATTGCGGCAGTCTTTCACCACGATACCGTTATACCTTGCCAAGTCAAACACCAGCCCATCGAAACGAACGTGTGAAACCTTGTCCATGATTATCATGTGTGCCGGCAACATTCCAATCTCAACAACAGATGTGCTGAGTTGAGATGGCGGGTATAAATACAACATGCCCGTCTCGCGTTCGAGATACCACTCACCCGGCACGTCAATCTCTTCGAGCAGATTAAAGGCATAGTATTGAATCCCCTGTCTCGTGCTCATGCCGCGACCACCGTACTGGTATGGCTCGGCGGTGGTCAGGGTTCTCATTGACGGATTTATTTTTCCAATCTTGATCGTTGCGTCCGCCCACAAAAAATGAAAATAGCCGAAGAGCCATCCGTCGCTCGCCTCGGTCCAGCGTTCATGTTGATCCGAATCATATTCGAATACTGAAGGCTCGCCGGTAGATTTGGAACCTGCTTTGATCAGTTTTCTTATGCCGACGAATCCCTCATTCGGCCATCTTGCAAGAGTCATGGCAACACCGTCGACAAACAGCTCCAGTGTGGGCGGTGAAGGCGGCTGAGCGAATCCGCGAACTTCGAGCCTTCCATATTCTTCGATGCCAAGGGCCTTTAGATTGCACTGCCTGACTTTGTCTCTGGATTCGACCGGTAAACGCCGGAGTATGGCATTTTCGGTTACCGGTTCAAAGCCCGACAGTCGTTTGCCGCCGTAGAAGACAACTGTTCCTTTCTTCATGGCTCGGTAAATAACAGGCCCTGAGGCACTACCGGAATCTTCAGTTTTGAATTCTATGGTCTTGCGTGCTGCATATTGGCCGGGCATGACCGAAACTGCTATTGGACCGGTAATACCGTGTTTCCTGATAGCACGTACTTCATCACGAGCCCGGAAAAGAGTAGCAAACGGATTCTGCATCGAACCGGTATTGAGATCGTTACCCTTGGTTGATACAAATATTTCCGCTGCAAGCCCGGATACTTCCGGGACTTTTTTCTTACTAAGGCCGACAAAACGCGTCGAAGTAACCTGAAGTTCGTTAGCCGATGTCTCGGCTTCGGCACGATGAACAGCCGGATAGGATTCATTCTTCGCTATATCCAGATATGTATCTCTTGCCGCGCGTCGATTACCTTCGTGCAGGTAGCTCTGGGCTATGCGCAAGTGTGCATAGCTTCTGAAGTGAGCAGGAGCATCACTTGAGTCAACCAGCTTTTGACATAAACTTCGCACTTTGTCATATCTTTTCTCTGCCCACTGGACATTGACGTTAACAAATGTTTTTTCCTGACAAATTCGCTCTTTGGCTGCTGCAATTTCATCGGACTCAACGACACCAAATGTGTCTTTGAGTCTTTCAAATTCTGCTTCTACTTCCTCCGGCGTAAGTGCAATGTGGTATATCCTGACCTCATCGACAAGCCCCCAGTAGTTTTGCCAGCCGCTGCCTACGGTTAATCGCCCGTCCAGGACAAAATCGCCATCGAATTCATTCGGGATTTTAATCTCGCCGGGGCAATATCCATTCACATACATTTGGAGCAGTCTTTCCCGACGGTTACATACAACAGCAATGTGTGCCCATGAGTTCTTGGTTAATGGAATGCTTGAAGATCCGCCGGCGGATATTGTCTTACCAGCCGAATTCTTATAGCAGAAATAACAGCTCATCTGCCCGGTGCCTTTGATGTCAATTACAAGATAGGCATCAGGATATTTTCCGAAAGCAAAGATACGCCGCTGGTTCTGAGCGCTGTTAATATCCAACTGAATCGGCTTTACCATTGACATGAACGTCCATGACTTTTTGCCGAAGCGTTTATCTTCCGGAATCTTTACTGTTATAATGCTTTTTGATGTTCCGTCCATCATGATAGCCCTGCCGGCAGGAGAGTCTACCCAGGCGGCTCCCACACTCCCATCAAGACCATTGCCTGAAAGATCCCTGACTGTTTCCTGCCTGCCCTGATCAAAATTCCAGTAAACTAGCAAATCGTCCCTGGCTGCTTCGGCCGTTCGGGCTGTGGCTATCTCAAAAAATAAAGCTATTATTACAGTTACAATGTATTTATATCGACTACTCATAAATAGTGCCTTTCCATACCTCTGTTAAAAATATCTTTATTCTTATCAAGCCGTGACTTCCGGCTCTGACTTCTCAGACGACATTGATGTTATGCCTTATCTGAGTAACAGCACAACGCCTTCCTTGTTCTTCGCGGCTAAGATGCCATCCGCTAGGGCAAGGTGGGGGTAGCAGGTACCACCAATAACGTCCCTGACACGGGTAAGTTCCCTATACTTGTTCCTTTTAGGCGAGGCCTCAACCAGGCCAAGGTCTCTCGAGCCTAACACCAGGAGCTTGTCATCACCGGTTACAAGGCAGGAACTGTCCCTGCCGAAGTTTCCGCCGCGCCATTTAAGCTTTCCGTTTGAAAGATTAAGACAGTGTATCCGACCGATAACCACATAAATACAGCCCTTATGAACCACGGGACTGCACCCTTCGGACCAGTATCGGTTACTCCACAACTGACGTACCTTGTCGCCGGTGACCTGCAGCAATGCCGTGCGGCGAACGTCATGGCCGGATGAAAGAACTACCTTATTGCCGGTGACGGCAGGTGTGATAATGTTGCACGAAAACGCCGTCCGCCAGGGGTACTGGGCTACAGTCTTTCCCCGTTTTTGGCCCTCTATAGAAACTATTGTAAGCTTGTGAATACCAAAACTGGCAAGACAACGTATACCCTGTACGTTCAAAGAGACCGGCCCGGCGTTATGGCCGGACGGTTCTTTGCTCGTCGACCGCCAGAGCTGCTTGCCCGTCTTTTTGTCAAAAGCAACCAGCAAACCGGAATTTCCACCAACCTCAGTGATGACGGCATTGCCCGTCACAACGGGAGAGCATGAGTAGCCGTAATCTCGTGTCCCTGCTTCGACTTTGGGGCGTTGACGAACCTTGTATTTCCTAAAGAGATTGATCGACCAGACCGGTCGGCCCTTCTTCTTAGTATTCCAGCATTTCAGATCGCCATCGATACTTAATGTGTACAAATAGCCAGATGCCGTGTCCAAAGTCGGCGTCGATGTTGATCCGCCGTAACGCGATGTATCGCCCGTGCGGAATCGTCCCTTGTACCGGCAACGATACGAGCGTTTCCACAGAAGCTTGCCGTTGACTGCTTCAAAACAGTAAACTGTATCGGACCCCACAGGATTATTCCCGCTTCGCCTGCCCTTCCATCCCATCACATACAAACGCCCATCGACGAGGACCGGCGAGGTGCATCCACATCCGACGTTCTTCTTCCACAAACGCTTGGGCGGCCAACCCTTTGGCCAACCTGACTTTTCAGACGTTACGTCGCTGCGGTTTGGACCGCGCCATTGCGGCCAATTGGCAGCTATACTTGCTTGACATACAAAAAGGGAAAACAGCAGGAAAATGCTGTGAAGTTTCAACAAACAGTTACTATAAATCACCAAATTATGCTCGTTTCTTTTCAACTTCTCCATGGACGTACTCTGTTTAGCTTTTCCGACAATATTTTTTTGGTAAGTATTACATCTTCCCGGATCTGAAAGTCGAACATGCCAACGTGGATGAAATCGGCGCCGTTCTCGAATGCGTATTTGAAGCCATCTGCTGGATGAATCGCTCCTGCCGCCAGAACCTTAAAAGCCATCCATGGCTTTTTTACCTTATTCATATAATCGACTGTTCCCTCGGCATCGACACACCAGATATTATCGTGATAGTAACCGGAGGTATGATCCCCGGACTTGAATCCGGGATCCCAAATACGAACGCCGTATTTTCGGTCTTTTTTGGGTGTTGCAGACCAGTAGTTGTCATGATGCAGTGTCTTCATATAGAAATCGACATCTATCCCCGCTTCATCGACAGTACGCGGCACCCTCACCTCATGACAGGCAAAGCCGCAGAACGCGCCGTTCTGTTTGATAAGTTCCATAGCCTTAGCCAGCAGATCAATCCGTCCGCTCTTGACAATGGTATCCGTGGGATCGCCACAGACATACACACCAACGGCTCCATGATCGATGCACTCCTTGATCTTATCCTGCGAATAGCTCGTATGGGCGATCCACTGTATCCGCCCGCCGCGTTCGTTCCGGTAACGATCAAGCAGATGCAGCATGCGCGAGCTTGGCCAAGCCGACATTGCATTTATGCCGCACTCCTCGGCCAGCTCCCATGTCTCGAATATCTTCTCATCAGTGAAGTAGTTGTTGATCAGTTCCGAGACATACTTGAGGTCTCTGCTGTGTCCGACGCCGCCGATAAGATTGCCACCGAGGATAAGTCTGCTGATTTTGGCTTTGCCGATCATTCCCTGTGGCATTTCGTTAGCATTTCTTGTTGTGGTGCTGGGCTTTTTTACCGAAGGGCGCGCCAGCAAAGCCTTCTCTTCATAACTCGCGCCGAGCACAGCGCCAGTTGTTGCCCACGCACACATTCTAAAGAAACCACGTCGATTTAGATTTTGCAGCATTGTTTAGTCCTCTCTTCCGAATCTTATGAATATCACGGCGACTCGTTAGTCTTCTGGAACAGCAGCGCCCAGTCCTCTTCATCCGGCGCTGAGAAAGTTCCGCTATTACCACCATCGGCTGGCGTCCATCGGCCGGTGCGCGGATTGTACCAGCGACTCTTTAAACCCGATACGAGCTTTCCCTCTTTGACAGTGACCGAGCCGCCCGCTGGATAATATATTATAGCCAGGTCTCCGTTGTCGTTGCGGAGGCCGCGAATCTGTTTCGGATCATCCTCGCCGCCTGGTGTCGAGAGCGCGGGCTCGCCGTTACCGGAGGTTGAGGTAGTTCGAAAGCGCATTTCATACGCTCTGCCCTTCTGCCCGAGGGTGAAATTGCGCTGCCCCGTATCCTTTGAGACAGTAACGATACGAGCTGGACCGGTTTGAGTTACGTTTGCAGGTTTGATCCAGGCTTCAATAGTCATCTCATGCGATTTGCGGACAGCTTTGATAACCTTCAATGCGGGATCATTCGACGAAATCAAAGTATCAGCATTTACACGCAAGCCGCCTGAAACCATCCATTTGACCGCCGACGTATCGCTGATTTTCAGGTTCAGCGATTTGCCTTCGTTGGAGATATCTTTTATCATGTCGCCCCGGCCCTCCCGGAAAGTGTAAAGAACAACAGGCGAGCCATCGGTCTTGTCATGACCCGCTTTGAAACTTCGCTCGATTTGCCTGCCGCCAAGCGCATAATCGTAGATCGCAACACGATGCAGTTCCCCAAGCCAGGGTCTGCTTCGTGTAAGCTCATTGGCCAGGGCCAGACGATAGTCGTCGTCCCAATTGGAACACTCGCCTCTAACCTTTGTTGCAGCCTGTTCCTGCCCGTTGAGATAGAACGCGGCATTTCCGTCTTTATCACGAGTATAAACGACATGAGTAAGACCGGTTTCGACGGACGTTCGCGAGGGCGCTGTGAAAAAGCTGTTGTCCGGATTTAGCTCCCACCAGCGTACTGGAGTAAAGAAATCAACGATATGGCCATAACCGACGAGCATGGTCATCGAATCGTCGCCGCGGCCGTTCAACCAGCCGCCGCCGGTGTCCGGACCCCAGCCGGTGCCGGTATTGGCCCGTTCACCGGTCGTCTGATAGCAGCCGGCCATGTATATACCCCAGGCAAGACTACGGCGATTGTCGGCACTGCGGGCCGGAGCTTTGCGATTACCTCCCCAGGTTGGGTAATGGTCTTCATAGCCGTATTCCTCGTTGACTTGCGGGATGAACCGACCGGTTTCCGCCTGTTTGCGACGATTAGCGAGCATAAATCTGTAGCCGCCAGCCTCGTCCCAACGCTGGTACATGGCAAAGTCGGCCCAAGGCGAGGTCTGGAAACGGAAGTCTCCATGCCCGTGGACAGAAGTCAGATGATCGTAGGGATCGCATTTTTTTATGAACGAACCCATCTTCTCGGCCCATTCATCATTGCGGAACAACCGGTACTCATTCGTTACGTCCCACATTACGTTTGAGTACTCCGCGAGACGCGCCACGCCGTACCGGTAATAACGCTGCTCATCCTCACCGCCCATGCGATCCTTAAAGGGATCGACCCCGGGACGTCTGCCGTCAACGTAAAATATGATCGAAATAACCATATCCTTCTCGCGAGCGTAGTGGAGCATGCGTTCGATCTTCCGCCAGTAGTCGATGTTGAAGCGGGTGACGTCGAATCCGGGCTTTTTGACGCTGCTCGGTTGTCTCGCTACCCAGGGATTCAGAAGAAACGTAAACTTTTCTGTAGGAAATACGTTTTCATACCAGGCACGGCCATTCTTGACCCGGCCGTTAATCGCCACGCGCAGCCGGTTGACTTTGAGCCTGCTGAGTCGATCTATATTACTGCGGATCGTCTCGTCGTCCCAGCCCATGAGCCAATAGGTAGTCGTGCCGCTCCAGAAGTAATGTTCGCCGGTGCCTTCCCAGATAAAATGCCAGGGATGGTCTTTATCCACACGTACGAGACCTCGACGGCCGCTGTCTTTGGCGGTGAACCGGCCATTGTAGTTGCGCTCATAGGTCCCCTGACGGTATGTGATCGAGTATCGGTATTTGCCGGACTCAGTCGGCATGAACCTGATGCGGAACTTGCTCCCGTCAAGTGAATCGCAAAAGCCATCAACGTGCACCTTCTGTCTGTCGCTGGAGACAAACCAACCTTCAACAATGGCATCGACAAACGGATTCCCCGCATCCGGATTTTTTACATCCAGCGTGATCTCCACAAAACAGTATGTGTCTATATTTTGTGCGGATTGTGTGAATTCAACACCCCCCGGAGAACCATAAAGCAATCCTGAAGTACAGAAAATAAAGATAATGACTACAGTAGCAGCCTCAGCATGGCACGAACGCCTAAAAGCTGATAAAGTCGACAAATTGTCCATAACGACCTCCATATTCAAAAGTATGTAGTCGATCCTTTTCGAATCGTCCAATCTAAGCTCTCAAAACAAGCTATTTGAGTACACTCACACCTTTGAATTATTAGTTTTATACACTATGCCTTTAGTCTCTCAGATTCAAGGTATTTTCGTGGTTCGAAAACAGAAACACGAGGGTCATCTCTGGTGCAATACCAGATAACCTTGGTAATCCAAGATTCATAGAGGCCAAAGAGAACCCCCCAGAGATAAAGCGACCACAGAGATGTCCTACCCGTACGCACCGCGAGCGTAGAAAAGAAAAAGAAATGGGCGAAGTAGAGCCAATAGGTAACGATCCAAGTCCAAGGGTGCCACAGTCCGACTTGGATAGAGGCGCCGGAGAACACTTCGGTACAAATGAGAACGACCAGACCGAAAAGAAGACGCGGGAACACAGCATTGGTCCGCGAGGTGCGTGGTAGACTGCCTTCCTTTCTTGGCTTCGACGCAAGGATACACTCCATCCCGTTGAGCCTCGACATCTGTTTGCTCCTGTTATCTGTCTTTCGCTCTTCGTTCACCATCTCATTACACTGAGATTCGACCACCCCAATGACATAAGAGCAGTGTTTACTCCTATTTTTCAGTAGTCCTTCATCCCACGTTGCCATTCGCCTACTCTTTGCGAACCGACAGTTCAAAGTAGGCATGCCAGAGATGATAGGCAGGGCGCTCATTTCCCTCTCCATCTAGCAGACCACAGTCCCGCCAGACACCAAAGAAATCTGGCGCCTCAGCACGAATCTTCTCCCACAGGCCATCATAGTCGCGAGGAAGAAACCAGATTAAGAAGTCAGTCTCACGCCTTTGGGCAAATGAGAGCAGCTTATTGAGCACTATTTTTTGGGTTTCCGGGCTAGCTGGGATGGTAAAACCCAGTGACTTTAGAACGACGGGTTCTGCCGGTTCACCTGATTCGGAGAAGACATAGGGTTTTTCAAATTTATCAAATTCCGCCTCCAGCCATGACAAGCAATCATCCATCCGATCACTTAACATGGCCATGAACGGATAGAAACTCACTGCGACAAGATCGCTATATTCCATCAGCTCCTTCGTTGCAGAAAGCATCTGCTTACGGTCTTTCCAGTCAGGATTGAGCATGTTGTGCAATGTGAAAGTCACACAGATCGGCAAATCTGGATGTTCTCGTTTAAGTGCCGTGTAGACCTGACGATGTAGATGTGTGTAGGCACGCCACATGGAATGGTTGTTATGGTACAACTCGTTAACCTCAATGCCGACCGTCATGTAGTCCGGTTTGAAGTATCGGATAGCCCGTCGACAGTACTTCAGATATGAGTTGATCACAATGGGATCATCCAGTGTCCTACCAATGAATGGTTTGGGTAAGGGGAGGTTCTCTTCGGCTGCTCGATAGCCAGCAATCCCGGATCGACCATTGTTGAGCGGTGACAATGACATATAAACCTTCCCTTTCGGAGGTGTTGCATCCTTGTGGCGTTGCCAGTCTTCCATTAGCTTTGGATGAAAGGGCTTATCCTCATGGGCTTCCAGCCAGGGTACACCCTCCAGATGCACAGAGACTATGTCGGCGTTGTTGCTGAGAAACTGCTTCGTCTTTAGAAGCGCTTCGAGCGTAATGTCATGTGGAAACGGCGTCAGGCCCATCCGAAAGGCTCGCTTGACGGTTTCTTCCTTTGGTTTGCGTTTTGGCGACGTGACATCGTCCTGAAAGAAGGCTGCCGAGATTAGCCCTAATATTATCAGAACCACTCCGCTCTTCAAGCGATGGTGTTTGCCAACATACATTATGAGTATCCAATGTCATGTTCACCAATATCAACAGTAACAAGGTGAAGCTGAATATGCAAATAAAGTCAAAAAAATCGGTGTTTGCGAGAACGAGCTATATTGTATCCTCTGAGGCTTTAGTGTTCAACTGTCATGTGGAAAAAGGCCGTGATGAAAAACACTTTTGGCAAAGTCCACCTGTGAAGAGCTCAAAGTCAAATATTAAGAACTGTGTTACCACAAATATTTTCTTTGAGGTATCCATGTCACGAGGTATCAGCCAATGTCACTTACTAATTGACATAGTCCATTGAAGACGTTGTCAAATTTTTTGCCATCACCAAAGTCCTTTGTTAATAATAACTTATGGAGTTAGGAATTTTTAAAAATAGGTAGATAACGGGTTGTAAAGTTGTACATTGGTTGTAGTGGTTTTGCGAGTTAAAATTGGGCCATTTTTATGTGATGTTTCACTCTTCCATAGCTTCTGTTTTAGGCAGTTTTGCTCGCCACTTTTTAGCTTTTTCTTGTCTATTCTGATGGTGTAAAAATAAGGTGATACTTCCCTGATCCCAATCTGAGTTTTGCGTTGCCATCCTGATCGGATACTTCTTCCACGCCTTCCAATTCGGCCGCGGGGCGGCCGTTTTCGGTGATTGCACCCGCCGTCGGCAGAATAAGCGTGGCGGATGTATTGACAGGAACATGGAGATCCATGGCCACACGATCGCCCTGACGTTTCCAATTGCAAGTAATCGGGCCGCGGACGGATCTATAACTGCATCGCACCCAGTCAAGGCCATCAAGGAATTGTGGCTGAAAGGTAAATTTATCGAATCCTACGGCATCGGCAACCGGTTCGATGCCGCCCAGCCAGTTATAGAACCATTGGCTGACGGAGCCGAACATCGGGTGGTTATGACTGAATGTGTTATCGCTGAATTTCCAGTGTTCCCACAGCGTGGTGGCGCCTTGCTCAAGCATATGTCCCCAACCGGGAAAGTCCCGGAGATTGACCATGTCGTTGACAACTTCGGCGCGTCCCTCTCGGCTCAGCACGTCCAGCATATACCTCGTCCCAAAGATGCCCGTCGTAAAATGGCCTTTGTGTTTATCTTTGATATCCCTCACCAGGTGCGCCAGTGCCGCCGAGCGTTCGTCGGGTGGCAGCATATCCATAAACAAGGCAAATGCCTGCACATTTTGAATCCCCGAGGCTACGACACCGGTCCCCGTGACAAGGAATTTTTCTATATACGCTTTGCGAATATCTTCAGCCAACCGTTCGTATTCATCTGCCTCTTTTTCTTTATCGAGAATACCCGCCAAAATGGATAACATTCGCGCAGACTCGCAATAGAGCGGGGTAATCATGGGTGGCGACTTTTCCGTCTCCAGGGCCTCATGATCGTGGAGCCCTTGTTGGACGATATGATCTTTATTTTCGGCGCGCACCAGTTCCAGCCATCTTTTGCTGGTGGGGTATTGCTCTTCGATGATTCGCCGGTCCGCGTAGTAACGGTACAATTGCACCTGGAGGTGCGGGTGGGCCATAGCCCATCCCACTCCGCAATACTGAATGCCCACCGAGGGTGCGGTGTCGGTGAGCATTCCGTCCGGCAGTGCGCTGTCATGCCAGTCACGAGCAGCTTTGGCATAGAAATTCGCCATGTCGTAGTTGAGCATGAAGGCGTCCGAAGTGGTGACCAGATCGCCGCCGTAACCGAAGCGTTCTCTGTGGGGACAATCAGACTGCACCCCGAACAGATTGCTGAGAAATGTCCATTGACACATCTTCTGAATTCGGTTGAACAGGTCATTGGAGCAGGAGAACGATCCAACCGGTTCTACAGCACAGTGCATGCGCAGACCCTCCACGTCATCCAGGGAGGGACGATTTGGCAGGCCGGTGATCTCTATATACCGGAAGGCATGGAACGTAAAAAGGGGTGTATATGTCTCGGAACTGCCGCCCCGGGCGATGTAAGTATCGGCCTGCCAGGCGACGGCGGGAGATCCGTCCGCGGGCGGCTTATTGCTCTTGATCTGCCCGCACACGCTGGTCATCGGATTGAGCGTTCCGTTTTCGTACAGCAATTCACCATAACGCATCGTGATTTGCGTTCCTTCGGGAACGTTGAAGGTCAAGCTTGCCCAACCGCCGAAATTCTGGCCCATATCCACGATATACACACCATCGGAAGGTTCTGTAATACGGACGGGCTTGACCGAAGCCGTCACCTTGATGGGCGGCAAAGGTTGAGCTTGGAGAGGGCCCTCGGGAATCGGGGCAACCCGTGCTGAGTTCCATGCACGATCGTCAAGGCCCGGCTTGTCCCAACCATTGATGGACTTACGGGTGTCCACCTTCTCACCGAGATAAATGTTGTTATGCAGGATCGGACCCGGAGCGACTTTCCACGTCGAATCACTGACTATTAATTCGCGGGAGCCGTCGGTATATTCGATCAGAAGCTGGGCGATGAACTGGGGGCGGCCCACCGGTATGCGCTGCCGCAGATTGACGCGTCCCCACATACGCAGGGGCAAAGGATTGTACCAGCCGTTGCCCAGGGTTACGCCCAGGCAATTGTCGCCCTTCTCAAGGTTTTTGCTCACATCGTGGACGCTGTAAAAAACGCGCTTGTTCGGGAGGGTCCAGAGGGGCTCCAGGTGATGATCGTTGACGGCGCGTCCGTTCAACCTTGTGTGGACATATCCCAACGCACTTATGTAAAGTCGTGCTCTTATAACCGGTCCGGATACTTTGAATTCCCTGCGGAACAATGGAGCGGGATCATCCCGATAAAAGTCAGCATCCTTTTCCGGCAACGGTTTTCCATCGTTGATCCAGCTTCCCTGCCAATCCCTGGCATTCAGTAATCCCATCTCCCAGGAGGAAGGAGCGCTCCAGTCGGAAGGCACGCCGTCTTTGTCCCAGACCTTGACTTTCCAGAAACAACGCTGGCCGGAAACGAGCGTGTCCCCTGTGTACACGATATTTACACTTTTGCTCGACGCTACTTTACCACTGTCCCAGAGATCGCCGCGATCCTCCATAAGGGCTTGATTACTCTGGGCAACCAAAACACGATAAGCGGTCTGTTTCTGTCCGCAGACGGAGGATTCAAGCGTCCAGCTCAACCGGGGCACAGGATGATCAATGCCCAACGGCTGGTCTCGATATTCACAGCGCAGCCGGTCAATCTGGATGGGTTTTGACACGCGGTCAGTTGAATCTGATTCCTGTTTGTAGTCCGCTTGTACAGCCGCAGTGGAGACTGAAACACCAACAAGCAAGAGTAACATGATTGAATGTGTGAGTAGTTTTCTCATAGACTCTTTCCCGGAAATAGTCGTTTCAACAGCTCAGCATCCAGCTCCGTCTTGGGAGTAAAAAGCCGCTTGAATGCAGAGTCATCTTTTTATGTGCTCTAAGTCCCTTTTGTTATTACTGTCCACGGGATTTGTCACGAAGCTTCACTTTGTATTTTTGCGTAAGGCCATCGAGCATCATGGTCACCAGCGTGCAGCTCATGCAGTAATCCTTGACGCCGATGGGCTTGCCCGAAACAGAGTCGTAATGTTCGTTGATCCCGTTTTTGATCGCATTGGCGATGGTCTTGTCGGCGATGCCGGCCGCGAGAGTTTTGTGTCCATAGTCGGCCAAGCCTCGAGCGATTTGGTAGTTAGTCGAGGGCCAGACGTCTCCGCGCCAAAAGCCGTTAGATTTCCATCGCGGATCCGTGCAATCTACCGTCGGGACAGGAAGCGGCGTCTGCCAGGCATCGCTGACGAGAACTTCGGCCATACGGTTTGCCATGGCCTTGGTGGGAACACCCGCTGTCAACGGAATCCAGCTGCCGATAGTTGCCACTGGTACCTTTTGCATCGTATCACGCTTGACTGACAGAAACGTTCCTGCCTTCTCATCCCACATGTGGTCGCGCATGGCCTGGACAGCCTTGTCGATCCGTCGCTTTCTCCTTGCTGCCATCTGCCGGTTTCCGATGATCCTGGCCATGCGGGTGAGGCTTCGTTCGCCCATGATGAGGTAGGATGTGTTCGCCGTGACACAGATGTCGCCATACCACGCGCCTTCTGCCGGACCTTTGCGAGACGGATGCTTCGTCAGTTTGAGATCGTCCATATTGCACTCGTAGTCGAACGTTTCCCAGCGTGCATGTTGCAGTTTCCCGCTGTAGGAACCAACCGTGATCAATCCGATATTGGTCAGATCCCGCTCACGCCAAAACCAGTCGTGGAACCGTTCGAGCTGACCTAAGCATTCTTTGAGAAGTTGCCTATCGCCATTGCGGCTATATACACGCTCAACACCCCAGGCCAGGATTGGTATCTGTGAGAACTGTCGAACCTCTTGAGGTTCGGTCTTGATTGCGACGGTAATCATATCGTGTGCATAGTCGGGCATCTTCCGGTTCCAGCGATCCTGGAAGTCCCAGTAATTTTGGAAGATGTCGCGGATAAGCTTTTTCCTGCCGGGCAGGATGCTCAACAAATCGACCACGAACATCGTGTCCCAGATCCATTGGCCCTTATAGTACGGTCCGCCGGGAACAATCCAGGTGTTTTTCAATGGCGGTGTCGGCGGCATGATCTTATCGAGAATGCACTTGTGAAAGACGACCTCGGTAAGCGCCAAAGCTTCTTCGCCGTTCGAGTCAAACAGAGAGCGAATGTTGGCATTCGTACTATAGTCAGAAGCGCCGCCATGTGTACCGCTATCATCTGCAGCGATTACCAACTGTTCGAGCAAGGGCGAGAGTGTGATTCCGCTGCCGGCGATTTTGAGGAATTTGCGTCGTTTCATTGAGCATTTCCCGGAACCTGTAACTCCAACATTGCCTTGGCAAATCCCTTTCCGATCAGTGCCAGGATCTTGGCACAGCCAAGGTAATGATAGGCTGCGTTCGAGGCCCCACGTTTCCATATGGCGCTGTCTTCGGGAGATTCCAACCCGGCCTTGATTTCATCCAGCTCATCGGCGACTTCGTCTTTGGTAACTTGGCCCTGCTTGATCCTGTTTTCCAGCGACCTTTTACGTTGATTCAACTGGCCTCGTTTTTTGGCAATGCCGTCAAGCACCATGTCCCAATAGGGAGCGGTGTGTACGGCTATGACATTGCCCCGGAATTCCGGCAGTGCAGCAGGGGCAGCCATGGCCTGGCGAAAAATACCGTGAATCGCACGATATCGCTTTTCAACGTTTTCGATTGGTCCGTTCGTGCCGAGCACACCAATAACAAAGGGCATATTCGGCGCATCTAAATCTCTGCGGACATCACGAATCAGCATCGCCAGCCATTCGGAATATTTGTCGTAGCCGCCCGGTTGTCCGCGTTTTGGATAAACGCTCTCGTTAACGACATCGTTCCATCCCTGAAACCAAACGAATCCTCCGATTTCGTAGCCCTGGCCTTCATCGTAGTCAGGATAGACGCGTTTGATATCGCTGAGTACGTATTTCACATGCTCGACCATCAGCCTATAATAAACACCGGTTGCGGCATTCTTTTTTGCTCGCTCTTCTTCGAGATTTAGACCGCGTTTTTTGATCGAAGCAATCTCCGATTCATTAAATTCATACGGCCCTGCAGATGGAGGGCGAAAATCTGTATGTAATGATTTGCCACCCCAGGCTGTCTTGATAATCAAGATGGGCTGCCTGAGTGATTTCTGCATGTAGATACCGAATGTAAACTCAGGTCCGATCTTGTCGCCGTTTTTTGCCGGATCTTTCCTCGCTCCGAAACCAATTGTCAGTTGCCCAATACCTTCACCATTTGGTGTGCCGCGACCGTGTGTGAGGTATGAGACCCAGGTGTCTTTAACGAGGCGATATTTCCCGTTATTGTCTCGCATCTCCAACAGCATCGGAGCGGTATTAGGATCATCCCCAATGTAGTCGATAGTCGAAACATTGGCATGTCCCTGCATGTTGGATTGACCCGCAAGGATAAAAACCTTCAGAGGTTTGGCGTTTGATTGGGCGATGGCCTGCACTGGAAGGAAAGCTGGCAATAAAACAGCGGACATCAATAGTGACAGCATATTCGTTTTCAACTTTTTATTCACTCCGACTGATAGTAATTTTGAGTTTTTAATCATAGAAATGATTATACCTCTGAGTTAATGACCAATCAAGAGAACAATAGTGTCAGTCTTGTTCTAAGTACTTTCTGATACATTCAATCAGATGATGACTTTATCAGGCTGTCAGCGACAGTTACACTTTTGACTGAATTGTTGAGAGCAAAATCTGTTCCGATATGAGCCGGTGTTTTTAGTCCAGTCCCCGCCTTTTGAGTAGGGCATCAACCTTGGGCTCGGATCCTCTAAATTTAACATATTGAGCAATCGTATCGTTGCTTCCCTTTGAAAGAACATTTTTTCTGAACGAAGCGGCCAGCTCTTTATTAAACAGATCCGTTTCCTTGAATGCCTGGAATGCATCAGCGTCAAGGACCGCCGCCCAGATATAACTGTAATACCCGGCTGAATATCCTCCGCTGGAAAATATGTGGCCGAAATTCGTACTTTGATAGCGGGATTCAATCTCAGCCATCAATCCAATTTTGTCCATTGACTCTTTTTCAAATCTTGCGGCGTCCCGTTCAGTTGTATCTGTAAGTACGTGCCAATCCATATCCAGAAAAGAGGCGGCCAGATATTCAACTGTCATAAAGCCCTGATTGAAATGTTTAGCTTTTTCAAGCTTATCGATCAGTTCCTGTGGAATCGGCTCGCCGGTTTCATAATGAAACGCATAGGTTTTAAGTACTGCCGGATCCCTCGCCCAGTTTTCCATAATTTGCGAGGGAAGCTCGACAAAATCCCTTGGCACTCTTCTCGATCCGCTATAAACAGTATTTCCGAAGAGGCTGTTCAACCCATGGCCTAATTCATGAAAGAGTGTTTCTACTTCATCCATGCTCATCAGGGATGGCTTGTCCGCAGTGGGTTTTGCAAAATTGCCGACATTGTGAACCAGTGGTGTAATGAAATCGCCGTCAATGTTGGATTGGCTCCTTAACGAGCTTGACCAGGCACCGCTTCTTTTGCCGTCGCGGGGGTAATAGTCAGAGTAAAATATACCCAGATGTGTTCGGTCAGCTTCCAGAACCTCGAATACGTCAACATCCGGATGATAAACCTCAATATCATTTCTTTTGACAAACCTTATTCCGTACAGCTTCTCGGCCACATCAAAAGCGCCCTTGCGAACATTTTGCATTTTGAAATAAGGGCGAAGCATGGCATCATCCAGTGCATATTTTTCTTTTTTCACTTTTTCGGCATAATACCACCAGTCCCAGGCCTGCAGTTTGAAATCATGTCCTTCTCTATCGATAATTGCCTGCATATCCGCAACTTCCATTCTTGCCCTTTTCAAGGCGGGCTTCCACAGGTCTTTCAGAAATTTGTAGACATTCTCCGGATTCTTTGCCATGTTTCTTTCAAGAACGAAATCAGCATGGGTTTTATAATCCAACAAATTCGCTTTTTTAACCCTGAGAGCAGCAATTCTGGATATCAGCTTCTTGTTGTCAAACTCGTCGTTGTTATTGCCGCGATTGATATACGCTTTGAAAACGACCTCCCTCAGATTACGTTTTTCCGAATGCATCAGAAAGGGAATAAAACTTGGCTTCTGAAGCGCGAACACCCACTTTCCTTCCATATCTCTGGCTCTTGCCATTTCAGCAGCAGCTTGAACAATTTCATCCGGCAGGCCGGCAAGATCCTCACCATTGTCTACTACCAGCGCAATAGCATTGGTCTGTTTCAGATGATTTTGCCTGAACTTGACGTAAAGATTACTCAACTCTTCATTTATATTTCTTAACTTTTCTTTGTCCTGGTCATTAAGGTTGGCCCCGCTTCTGACAAAACGCAGAAAATAGTTTTCCAGCAGTATGTTTTGTTCGGCAGTAAGTCCAAGGCTTTCTTTCTTTTCGTAGATTTGTTTTATTCTTGCGAAAAGTTTCTCATTCAAATTGATATCGTCATTGTGCCTGGCCCGTAACGGTGCGATTTCTTTAGATATATTCTGTAGTTCATCGTTTGTGTTGGCACTATTAAGACAACCGAACACTCTACTTACCCTATCGAGCAGCTCTCCACTTTTCTCCAATGCTTCAATAGTATTCTCGAAGGTCGGTTCTTGTTGGTTATTTGCAATCGTCTCAACCTCAGCTTTTTCAGCTTCCATTGCTTCGAGAAACGCGGGCATAAAATGCTCATCTTTAATTTCATCAAACGGCGGTGTTTGAAATGGTGTGTTCCACTCTTTTAACATAATATTTTCCTGTTTAACACTGCAACCAATAGTAAGAACAGTTAAAGTGAAAAGGTACATGACTTTTTTCATTTTCTTTATCCTTTAGTTTGACAATTAGTTCCTGAAAAAGACCCAAGATTGAGTATATGGGGGGAAATCTATAATGTTAAAGCCTGTTTTTCAAGAAGAAATCGTGTTATATTGTCTTTTAGACGCTTAGAACAGATAAATTTGATAAGGAATCAATTATTAAGGTAAGAGTGTGTACGTTATCAGTGATTGTGCTGATAGTGCTGCTGGGCAGTGTTCCTATACACGGCGGAGAGCAAAAGAATCCGTTCGGTGGGGAAACGCTGCCGGATGGATGGACATGGAAAAGGGAGAATCCTCAAGCATGGCGACTGCGGGATGGTGGGCTTGAGATCAAAATCGAGCCGGGAAATATGTGGGGCGGACAAAATGACGCTAAGAACGTACTGTTGATTCCTATTGCCGACGATCTTCGAGAATCAGGAACCGATGTCCAGGTAATGTTAGCGAATTCGCCCACGAGGCGATGGGAGCAGGTGGACCTCGTGTGGTACTACCGAGACAGCCATATGGTAAAGATTGGATTGGAACTCGAGCACGGCAAAAACTCTGTTGTCATGGGACGAGAAGAGGATGATCGAACGCGCACGACCAATATTGTTCCCATAGAAAGGGATGAGGTAACAGTTCGGCTCACAGACAACACCGGCTGTCAGCAAACCATTCAACCAAAGAACAGGATTAGCTAGTCAAAATGTTAGGGCAACAACGAATGTCGCGACTTTTTCGATAATGGCCAGCCATGAAGCTTATCACATGATTGGAGTGCCAAAATGGCAAAGGCACTTGCAAAATTCGAAAAGTAATGACGGCTATCCTTGGCGGGTGAACGACAGAACCACTTTCCACTGATCCGCTGGTTGCTCAATAGCCAGTTTATTCCGGATCTCAGTCGTGGATCTTTGTTTGATACTCCCAATTCACGGGCAACAATTATAGTGAAACCCGTGGCGTATGCATCGCTGGTCTTCGTGTCGTGTGGTTTGCCATCTAGTCGCTTCAGGCCCTTCCAATCCACCATCAAGCCAGGTGTCGACCATCCACCATCGGGACGTTGAAGTATAAGCAACTCGTCGAGTGTCTCATCTCGCCGCTGATCGTTCATCAAATCGTCAACATAACACGATGCCCAGGCAATCATCGCTCGATGATGTAAAGACAGCGGTGGATTGTTCTTCAAGAACATACGTATTTTTTCAAGACCTCGGCGAGCTTCTTCTGTCTCGGCATATCGATCCGGGGCTATTCCCGTAATCAGCGCTGCGAGTGTGACGCCATAGTGCTCGTCGTATTCTGTTGGGGGATAACCGTCATTACGCCATTTCCAACCTCCATCTTCACGCTGAAAATCCCACATCACTTGAAAAGCCTGGCGTGTAATCGGATGCAGCCGGCCCGTGGTCTGTAAATCATTGAAAGCCAGCCCTGAAGTGACAACGACGGTTTCTTGTATATTTCGTGGAGACCGCTCTTTCCACCGCTTGGTGACATATTCTTCGAACAGACCGCGAACCTCTCCTGAATCTTTCAAAAACATACTTAAAGCGGGCCTCGCATACATGTAACCCATGTTCACATGGCATGCAGCGCAATTCCGCGATTTCTGCCAGTGCAGCGATGCGGTGTCGAGATAACGGGCTGCTTTTTCTGGTGAAAACACTTCCGCAATGGGTTCGTCAGCAGTGATTTGGCCGGGATCAACGACATTTGCAAGCGTAATCAGATCATGGCCCAATCCAAAACCGGGAATTAGGAGCACAAGACACCATCCAGTAACGAACGAACCATACTTCCAGAATGGCAGCGATTTAGGATGCTTTGTATATAATGGTAATATGACTGCATTCCACATAGATTTCTTATTTTACAAACTGGATCTCACATGTCAAAAAAATTTGAATTAACAATCATGAATTTTGGAGAGTTGAGACACATATAGCCCAAGGCAGAATTCCATTGCAAACCTCCTGACGTCAACAACAATTTCCAGAACGGTACTCTCTTTGAAAATCTTGATTGCGTTGTCAAATGTTCAAGATGAAAAAAAACAAAGGAGTCTATTCGATTTTCCATCCAGTATAACGACATTCAAAGCTTCATAAGACTCTTGTCCACCATCCACGTTACGATTTCTCAGCCACGCTTCGTAGCCTATCTGAACAGCACTTCAACTTCACGATGCATTATAATGGACATCGTGAATCTACCTAAGTCATGGTCAATCGTTGCATAAACGTTGCCAAGCACCTATCTGGAACTTGCCGAATTTTACAACAGAATTAACTTACCGGGTTTCGCTCTCCAAAACCTGTCCGTCCATACTTACCGAGGCAAACCCAATTCCACTGTCGTCTTCGATAAACTCGATAATCCAGACACAGTAATGCTCGTTGAACGCCGCTGTTGCTTTCGCTTTCGGATGTTTTTCCAACCACCTGCTCAATTTCGTGTGTTTACGAGCAATAGATATCGCCTCTTCGGCCGTGATTCGAATCAACTTACGATACTCTGTTGTCTCGATAGTCTTCTGCACGATTTCCGGCTTTAACTGTGAAAACCATTCCACCTCCTTTTGAGCGGCGGGCACATTCGGATTCATCTTAAACATGTTGAATCCCTTACACCCATTTTCGATAAGAACCAGCAGAAAATTACGCAGCTCTTCCTTGCTCGGGAATGAAAAAGCGCTGCCCAGACCGAAGTCGTCTACAAAATCATCTCCGCCTCGCTGTGGATGTCCGAACTCATTGGCGAAGTACGTCTTGGCTGATCCACATTCTTGCTGAATAGAATCCAGCAGAGTTGTCACTGTCTCAAGGGGAAACCGCATTTTTGATCCCGCCGCAAAGGTGCTCAAACGGCCATGAGCGTCTCTGCCCACCCACGCATAGTGATTTCGAATCAGTCCTTCTATTCCCTCGAGCATGGCGTGCCTGTGAATTTGCAAATATCCTTCGGCATCGCCGGTTATTCCCGCAGAGGTTACGAAAACTGGCACATCACCAATTGCCTCCTTTGCCATCCTGGCATAGCACGCCAGCCAGTGGCCGTAGAACCAGACGCGGAATTCCTCCTGTAAGCGATCAATCATCTCGAACTGTTCCGCCGATTTGTACAAGCCAAATAGTGCCCGCGACAATCCATTGCTCCGACCCTCCGATTCATCCTCTAAAAACGGATAGATGCAAATGTGCCACGGAATATCCTCAAAGCTCTCATACCCAGCTACAAGTGCATCATTCAGTCTGGCGATTGTGCCGAAACGTCGTCCGAGCCATTTTCTGTATACGCTGAGAGCAATAGCGTCTCTGGTGAAATCGACGTGCAGACCCATATGGGTGAGTGAAACGCGGTGCGTATTGATCTCATCGCCGAACTTCATGCCCCGCAGTCCGGGCTTGCGATATGCCGCTCGGAATTGCTGCAATCCGTTCCTGTAATACTGCTGGATACCGGACTTCCAGAGGGCAGGAAAGCTGCCGGGATACATCCCAGGAACCGTCGGTAAAGCCATCCGTACAAGTACAGTTACGCGTAGTCCACCGGAATTCGGTAGACGCATGGGCCCGAATTTGAGCCTGTGTGTAGTCGCACGATATCTTTCGCTGGCTGATTCCTCGATGGTTTTCTCTGCAGTTTGATAATCTTTCAGTTTCTCTGAGATATCTTCATATTGCTCCGCGGCAAAGTCAAACAGATACACCTGTACGTTCTGCCGATTCACTTCAAGCGGAATTTCGCTTATAAATTCCAGTTCGATAGCATCTTCTTTTTTAGAGAGTTCCGTAACGTCCCAGACCTTGCGAAACACGCAGCCCACCATATCCTCCTCAGCAATCTTCCCGCTCCCACGCCATGGCCATAAAAGATTGAGCCCCGCATAATATGTCGCCCCTTTTTCCTGCAGAAGGTCGGTGAATGTGTCTACTTCCTGGATGGCTTGCCGATTCTTGGCCGGGTCTTTGGAGAATACCCATAATTCCTCGCTTGGATACGCATTGAATTGGGTAAAGCCTTTGTTCATGAACCGGTCCACGTCTCCATTACCCGTGAATCCGTAACGAACATAAGGTTTGCCCTGCCACCACAGAAGATGATCGGCGTCGATATGCCAGCTCTGTCCCATGTATTTGCCGCGAGTTGGTTGCACCGTAGCATCCGATTGAGCGCAGACGACTGCACAGTCCGTTATCGCTATGAGTGCCAACATCGAAATCACATTTCCAACGTACGTTTGCACAGAAAGTTGAACTCTCATACACTTGCCTCCTAGTCAATAACCAGCTCGATTGGCACGAGCACATGCATTCATAGTTTGTAATGACCTTCGATAGTCTTGGTTGTCATGTCAGGTGGTAAGCTTGTTTAGAATTCTAAACTCAAATTTACCAGATGGCTTCAAAAATAGTATTCCTGCACATTAAGGCTTCTATAATAGCACAATATGCGGCTCGATTTCAACGCCCATATTGGTAAGCGTCACAATAATTGCCAATGACCAGCACGTTGCCCAAGAGTAAGATATTTGCAAATCCAGTTTATCATGACAAGTTTTGAGCAACGTTCATTGAATACGATTGCAAATTTTCGCCTCCTCTCTAATTCCTTGATATATAATAGCTTATGGAGTTAAGAATTTTTGAGGATAGGTAGATATTGGCCTTTTGGGTTGTAGTCGAGTTGTAGTGGTTTTGCGAGTGAAAATTGGGCCATTTTAGTAGTCTCATGTCACTCTATCTTAGCATCTGTTTTCGGCAGTTTTGATCGCCACTCTCTGGCTTTTTCTGGTTTGTTCCAGACACAGTCATATCTGATTGTAGACGGTAGCTGTGGCTCCCGTGAGTTTTGCCGTTTTCACAAGGGAATCTCAATCTGTCTTTTTCGCTAAAGATAGCTTGAGCAAGCTTAAAGTTGGCTCATCTACTCTGATCGGCGCCTTCTGAATGTACTGACAACTTTTGTTCCCGTAATCTTCCGAGTACCTCTGGAGGTGGTCAATTCACCGGTCAGCTTCGATTCAGCCACTTTTCCTGCGAAGCTCGTTTCGAATTCCCGGTCGCCGAATGTACGGACGAACTTGAAGCTTACCTTGTCGCCATCGAGATTGATCTTTTTGATTAGAGTTGATCCGTAGAGTACACTCATGTCCGGATTGACTCTCAATCTTTGCTTGAGTGGGCCCCGCTCAGATTCAATGTCGAGGTTCCATGTGCCGATTAGGGCAGCGCCCATTAGTTTACCTTCAACCTGCACTTCGCCCATCTCAGATTTCATGACGCCGGTAATCGTATTATCTCTTCCAATTGTCCCCTCGAAAGTAGATTCCATTTGGCGATCTTGAAATTTACTTTCTCGTTTGAAGGTCAACTTGCCCCGTTCGTATTGCAGATCCGTAATCTTGTGTTCGCCCCATTCACTCTGCCATTCAGCCGTCAGATCACCTTCCTTGCCAGCTTTGACTGTGAGCGTTGTTGTAATATCTCGATCACCTATCTTGAATTTCATCTCCCAGTTACCAACTGCTCTGGGCATGCGTGGGCTTCGCTGACCTTCGAGCTTGGACTCGCCCCTGTCGCTGGACAGAATTCCGGTTAACTTGCCGTCCTCGACTGTTCCCATGAAGTTCTGAATAAGCTCATTATCGCCGAACCGGAAGACCTGAGTGAAGCTAAGCTTGTTTTCCTCGAACTTGACATCTTTGAGCTCATTAACTCCCCAGACACTGATCCATTGCCCTGTAATGTTACCTTCGCTGTCTCTGGAAAACGACAGAATTGATTCAGCTTCCCACTCACGAGATTCGGTTTTGATCTGCTGCTTAACCCGCCAGTCGCCGTATATTCCTCTTCCGAGGAAACCGCGGGATGATGACGACTGCGCAATGACCTGTGCCGAGAGCACGATCACAGGCATCAGCGAGCAATACAGAACTGCCTTGTTAAATGTTTGATTTCTCATAATCTTTTCTCCCAAAAAAGTTATCATTTCGAGTTTGAGTTGCTAAGGCAATATAAATTCTCCTTACCTTTTATCTTGTCTTTGCCATTCGCTTTAGCCATTTTGATTACCTCAGCCTGACAATAAGACTAATCGGATTCACAATCCAAACAAAACCGGAACTTGTGTGTGTAACCTCCTCCTACATAGTCGTGGTGTTATCGTTACTGTGGCCAATTGCTTTGCCTATGTCCAGCAGTACATCCTTTCGATGGGGTATCAGCTCCTTCCAATGCTCTTGAGATGTCTGATCAACGGGAGTCATCATCAAGCGGAAGTTCTTCGCTTGGTCATTAGTAACAACATAGAAATGGTCCTTATAGTGATCCAGCCAATATTCGTGTTCTTTCTTACGAGTCAGGAAGATCTTAAATTCACCGCCAGGATCGTCTGCGTCAATATAACGGTACTCTGTACTCAGAGTTTGTGTTGACATGATCATGACATACTTCTTAGACTTGGTCTTATACACGTAGCAGGAGAAGGTATCATCAGTTTCCTCGAAGACCAGTTTGTCATCGGCGGGATCCGTGCCCAAAACATGGCGGTACGCTCTGTAGGATCTTAGTGTGACTGGATCCTGTTTAGTGTAGAAAACGGTCTTGTTGTCATTGGCCCAGGCCACGTTCCCAGTTACTTGTGGTATTTCATCTTCAAGCGTTTCACCTGTCACGAGATTCTTGAACCTAATGGTGTATATTCTCCGACCGACTGTATCCACTGCATATGCAAGCAGGTCCTGATTATGGCTTACTTCTCCTCGGCGGACAGAAATGAATTCGTGCCCCTTCGCCAACTCATTGACATTGAGCATGATCTCCTCTTCGTTCTCCAGTGTCTCTTTTTTGCGACAGTGGATGGGATATTCCTTTCCATCTTCCTCTCGAATGTAGTAGTAATAGTCGTCCTGTTTGTAAGGCACGGACATATCTGTCTGTTTGATCCGCTCCTTAAATTCATTAAAAAGAATTTGCTGAAGACCTTCCGTGTGGGCCATAATTGTATCTGTATAGTGGTTTTCGGCCTTGAGATATTCAACAACCTTCGGATTATCCCTCTCCTTTAGCCAGTAATAGTCGTCGATTCGGACATGTCCATGTTTCTCTAATCTTTTGGGGATAATTTTAGCAACAGGAGGCTTGATGTGGTTCTCCTGCACCACTCCTTTCTGTTCTGAACTGGTCGTTTGGGTTTGGGTAGTTGTATCGCACCCACAGAACAGAGCCGCCAATCCCAAGGTGATCATCTCAACAAGAATGTGAAAGACTCGGCTTCAAATAAACATATCTATACCTCCATGAAAAATATCGCTCAGATTTTTTATTGAATAGCTACCCAATATTATAAACACAGGATGTTCAAACTGGTAGGAGAAAAAGTCACGTTAACCAAATACACGAGTATGATATATATATATATTCCGACCGGCCCAGGATATTGTGTAGAATGCCCGTCACTGCCAGTTTATTGGCCTACAATCGACAAAAGGGACTGCAAGGGTATCCCAATAATGTCACTTACCAGTTAATGTCACCCATTAATTGACGAAGGTCATTGAAGACGTTGCCAATTTCTTGGCCACCGCCTATCCTCTTTGTAAATAAGTACTTATGGAGTTAAGATTTTTTGAGAATAGGTAGATATTGGCCTTTCGGGTTGTAGTCTGGTTGTAAAGGTTTTGCGAGTTGAAATTGGGCCATTTTGGTGCTCATATGTCACTCTATCCCAGCTTCTGTTTTAGGCAGTTTTGCTCGCCACTTTCGGTTTTTTCTGGTTTGTTCCAGGCTTCGTAAAGTCGATGAAACAGGGAACACATTTGCCCTTAACAAGCGCAGGTTGCGCAACTAACGATCATGTCGATGATCATGAACGTGTGGATACACATAGTGATGCGGCTCATTCTTTGTATTTCGTGCCTGTCTCGGCGATCGGGACAGCACGCACTTGAACGCCCGTGAACAGTCCGGAGTCCTCGATACGCCGATAGCGCGTGTCCTTGGCATGGGCCCATATAGAAGAGAGGCTGCCATCGGCATGACGTATCCGCAGGTTGTTGATATAGACCTTATAGGTGCCAGCCTTGCCTCCGCGGAAGACCAGTGCGTGCCGATTTAAGGGCCCAGGCGCAAAGCTGCACAGGCCGATCACGCGATGCTCCCACACGCCCGGGCCGTCCTTGGGCCCAGGGCCAGAGACCTGCTCGCGACCGAACTGGTCGACACCGTCGCCGCGTTTGAAGAAGACCTTATACAGTTTGCTGGCGTTGCCCTGGACCGGCGAATAGAAGCAACCACGTGGCAGACTATTCCGCGCGAAGGCGATGTCGAATTCCACCCAGTCCGTGGCTTGCTGGGACCCATCCCATTCCGCGAACGGAACGATCAGTCGGTCCCTGGGCGTGGCCTGATCTGTGACGGTCACAGTGATCTCGAGCACCTCACCTTCGGGTTTGGGTTTCGTATCGAGCTTGGCCGGGGCCGGCCGGTGCGTCAACGCCGCGCCGAGCGAATCGGCCCAGGCGTCCATCTTCACTTCGAGCGATTTTACCACATCGTCGTGCGCCTCGGCGACGTTGGTGGTTTCGCCCTCGTCCTTGCGGATATCGTACAATTCAAAGCGGTCGCTGAAACGGTGCATTTTCCACTCCGCCGTCCGGATGGCGTCCTCTCCATGCCAGACCCAGTAGTAGCTCTCCACGGGACTCTCGCCGCTATCGCGCAGCGCAGGCCAGATGTTCTTTCCGTCCAGCCCTCGCGTCTCGGGCATCCGGCAGCCGGCCATCACCATCAACGTCGGGAACATATCCAGCGATCCACAGAGCCCGTTCCATTCCCGACCGACCAGTCCGGCCTTCGGCCAGCGGATCACTGTGGGCAGTCGGACGCCACCCTCATAGATCGTGTGCTTGCCACCTTTCAACGGCAGGTTGCTGCCGTTCATCGTCGCCCCGTTGTCGCTGGTGAAGACGACAATGGTGTTCTCGCGTAAACCCAGCTTGTCCAGTTCGCCGAGGATCGCGGCGACGTTTCGGTCCATGGCCTGCACCATCGCCGAGTAAACACGCCTAGTCCCAAAACAAGCGTACCGCGACTTCTTGGACGAGCCTTTGCGGGGCGATT
>CAZSOR010000007.1:40447-41871 GCA_964608395.1 uncultured Pirellulales bacterium | reverse complement strand
TTGCGGCTCTCGTTGGTATCGGTTTGATAAGTGCGAACCGGTACTGGGGATTGAAATCGCCTGTCGCAAACTGGGCTCTGTGCATTTCTGCTGTACTGGCAACGTTGTATGCCCTGTACAGATCTCGCCGTATGCAGCCGGACTACAAGGCCGTAGCGCAACATATCGAACGGCAAAATCCCGATATGCAGGCGTTGCTGTTAGCTGCCATAGAGCAGGAGCCCGAACAACCCGACGGTCAATTCGGTTATCTGCAGGATCGGGTCATCGGTGAAGCAGTACGGCACGCGACGAAACACGACTGGCTGCAGAGCATCTCAAAGATGAAGCTTGTATCGACAGAGCTTGGCGGAGCGATTGCGTTAATATTAATTATCACAACACTCTTACAACTATTACCGGCTGTTCCATTCCTGCGAGTTACCGGCCGAAACGTGCAGGAAAGCAGAGGTTATGATATCACGGTCAGCCCGGGAGACACCAGCGTGGAAGCCGGATCTCCGGTGGTTATCCTCGCGCGGTTCGGCAGGCGCGTGCCGCCTAAGGCCACTCTGATGTTCGGCGAATCCGGCGAGGAACTCAAGCAGATCCCGCTGACCAGGAACCTTGACGATCCCGTGTTCGGCGGCATAATTCAGGAAGTCAACAGCAACCTGCTCTACTATATCGAGTACGCGGATAAACGCTCTCGCGATTACAAAATAAGCATCTACGAACGCCCGGTTCTGACCAGGGCCGATGCGAAGATTACCTTTCCTCCATATACGAAACTGCCCGAGAAGGTTATTAAAGACACACGCCAGATCAGTACAGTGGAAGGATCGCAGGTCATTCTTACATTCGTTCTCAACAAGGCGGTGGCAAAGGCACAGCTTGTCCCCAAAGAGGGGCCCGGTCCGGAGCTGGCCGTCGATAGTGAGCATCCAAACGTTTATACGACTTCAATCACGACTACTAAAAACGAGCGTTATGAGCTTCTTCTGGCCGATGCCCAGGGGCTTACGAACGAGGTGCCGCAGCGTTTCGTTATCGATGTTCACAAGAATCTGCCGCCCGAGCTAAGAGTAGTTTTTCCCAACCGGGATGTGCTGGCTTCGCCTTTAGAGGAATTGAGTCTGGAAGCAAAAGTCTCGGACGACTATGGCTTGACAGGCTATGGGCTCAGTTACGCTCTTGCCGGCGACCAGAGCAGGGATGTCACACTTGGCCCGTCACCGGTGCCGAGTGACAAACAGCAGATTCAGCACCTGCTGGCGCTGGAGGAATTGAGCGCTCAGCCGGATCAGTTGCTGACGTACTACTTCTGGGCCGACGATGTGGGGCCGGACGGCAATATCCGCAGAACCTCCGGCGATATGTACTTCGCGGAAATACGTCCCTTCGAGGAGGTATTCCGCGAAAGCCAGTCTTCTCAGAACCAGCAG
>CAZSOR010000007.1:38309-40347 GCA_964608395.1 uncultured Pirellulales bacterium | reverse complement strand
AAATTGAGGCAGCGCGAGCATCAGGTTGGACAAAGCCGGAGTTCCAGCCGAAGCAGCAGCGCCCGTTCGGCACGCTCCGAGCAGCAATTGCAGCAGATGGAGCTTACACAAAGGGAGAATAGATACGAGACGCAGCGCCTGGCCCAGTCCCAGGAGCAGACGGCCCAGCGTGAGGACCTTCAGGTTCTTAACAGGCTTCGCGATCTGGCACGCCGGCAGGATGAGATGAGCAACAAGCTCAAGGAGGTCCAGGCGGCGCTTCGCAAGGCCGAAACGGAGCAGCAAAAGCAGGAAATTCGGCGCGAGCTTAAGCGTCTCAGAGAAGAGCAGCTCGAAGCGCTGCGGGACATCGACGAGCTGCAGCAGCGAATGGACAGCCCGAAGAATCGCCGGCGTATGGCCGATTCAAGTCAACAGCTCGATCAGAGCCGGTCGAGAATCCGCCAGTCGGCAGAGGAGCTGGAGCAGGGAATGGTCTCAAGGGCAGTCACTTCTGCCACGCGTGCGCAGCGGCAGCTCGAACAGATGCGGGATGAATTCCGGCGCAGCACTTCCGGCCAGTTTACCGAGCAGATACGTGACATGCGGCAGCAGGCCCAGCAGCTTGACCGGCGTCAGAAGGAAATTGCCGAAGAGATAAAACAGCAGATAGAGTCCGACCGGAAGACTCTGACGGATTCCGGCGCGAACCGTGAGCTGGCGGATCAGACGAACCAGCAGAAACAAAGTGTAGAAGGGCTGCTCGAACAGGTCAAAGATGTGAGCGAGCAGGCGGAGACTTCGGAGCCGCTGCTTTCACGAAAGCTCTACGATACGCTGCGCAAGACAAACAGCGATAATGTTGACAGGGCACTTGAGGTAACCAGCGAGCTGCTCAGGCGGAACTTTTTGCCACAGGCACAGGAGATGGAACAGCGTGCCTCAAAGGGAATCGAAGAGCTTAAAAAGGGCGTCGAAGATGCAGCCGGCAGTGTGCTCGGTGACGAGAGCGAGTCCCTGCGTCTGGCGCAGCAGCAGCTCGACGAGCTGATAAGACAGGTGGACGAAGAGGCCGTTCGTGCCGGCGGTGGAACTCGCCAGGATAGTGACCCGAACAGGCCGTCGAGCCGGCAGCTTGCCGATGCACAATCCGGAGCCGGTCGCGGGCGGCAAGGCGATCCTAACGGCCCGGCCGATTCGCAGGAAAATCAGCAGCGTCTTGCCGATAGCCGGCGGCCCGGCAATAGAACCGGCGGCGCTCAAGCCAACCCGACCGGCGGCGGCGGTAATCAACGCGGGCGGTGGGACCAGTTCGATCCCAACGGCCCGCTCACAGGTCGGGACTTCAGGCAATGGTCCGACCGGCTGCGCGACGTGGAAGAGATACTCAGCGAGCCGGACCTTCGTAATGATGTCGCGCGGGTTCGGGACCGCGCACGGGCAATACGGGCGGAGTTCACCCGTCACGGCAAAGAGCCGCAATGGAACCTTGTCGAACAGCAGATCACCAAGCCGCTGACGGAATTGCGAAATCGCATCGGGGAGGAATTGGCTAAGCTCAAGCCGGACGAGGCGATTGTTCCCATCGATCGCGATCCGGTGCCCGGGCGTTTTGCCGAACTTGTGAAAAGATATTATGAAAACCTGGGAGGCGATGAATGATGTTTCCCGGGTCGATCATTGTCCCCGTCAGTCCGTGGGTATGGCTGGGCGTGCCGGTATTAGCCGCCGCCTTTGTGTTACTTCTCTGGTCATACCGGCGCTCGCCGGAGATTAGCGCGGCTCACAGGATTGCATTTTGTCTTAGGCTTCTGGGCGTGCTGGCGCTGTTACTATGCCTGACCGAGCCGTTATGGAGCGGCAGACAAGTCAAATCCGGCGCCAATCTGTTTCTGGTAATTGCCGACAATAGCAGCGGGATGAACATCCATGACCAGGGCATGACCCGGAGCCGCGGCGAGATTCTTCAATCCGTATTTCAGGCCGACAAGTCCACATGGCTTGGCGCGCTGGCCGACAATTTTCAGGTTCGCCAATACGTATTCGATTCGCAGCTTCG
>CAZSOR010000007.1:30316-38209 GCA_964608395.1 uncultured Pirellulales bacterium | reverse complement strand
GCGCGCTGGCCGACAATTTTCAGGTTCGCCAATACGTATTCGATTCGCAGCTTCGCCGAACAACGGATTTTTCGGAACTGCTTTTCGACGGCAAAGCCTCGGCAATCGGCGGAACCCTGCAAACCATCGCCCAGCGCTACCGCGGCAGGCCGTTGGCTGGCGTGCTTTTAATGACCGACGGCAACGCGACGGATATGGGCGAGCAATTCTATGACCTGGCCGGCTCGCCGCCGGTCTACCCGGTCGTCGTCGGAGCGGACCGGCCGCAGAAAGATATCTCCCTGACGAATATCTCTGTAAGCCAGACGTCTTTCGAAGATGCCCCGGTGACAATCCAGGCCGACGTTGAGGCATCCGGATATGCCGGCAAGACCGTGACGCTGAATCTTATCGCCAGCTCCGGCAAAGTTGTCGAACAGCAGACACGCAAAATCTCAAAGAGCGACGAAAAACATACGTTTCGTTTTAATGTTCGTCCGGACAGGAGCGGCATCCTGTTCTATAATCTTAACGCCGCGGAAGTATCCGGTAGGGTGGGCCTTGGCCCACCGAACCGTAATGGTGGGGCAGAGCCCCACCCTACAAGTCTTAACGCCGCGGAAGAAGATACAAAGGATGCATCGGAAGCGCCGTCTGAAGCGACACTTGCCAACAACAGGCATACGCTGGTTGTTGACCGCGGCAAGGGGCCGTACCGGATTCTCTATGTCACCGGCAAGCCGAACTGGGAATACAAGTTTCTCCGGCGGGCGATTAGCCGGGACGAGCAAGTGCAGCTCGTGGGATTGCTTCGTGTCGCCAGACGCGAACCGAAATACGAGTGGCTGGGACGCACCGGCGAAGTGAACAACCCGCTGTATCGCGGATTCGATAATAAGGACGCCGAGCAGGCCGAGCAGTACGATCAGCCGGTTCTCGTGCGTCTTGGAATACGTGACGAGGCAGAGCTTCGCGACGGATTTCCCAAAAAAGCCGAAGATCTGTTCGGCTATCACGCGATAATCCTGGACGACGTCGAGGCGGGATTTTTCACAAATGACCAGATGGAGCTGATTCGGCGTTTTGTCGCCGAGCGAGGCGGCGGATTCCTGATGCTCGGCGGGGCCGAATCGTTCCGGGAGGGTGAATTCAACCGCACGCCCATAGGACAAATGCTGCCGGTCTACTTAGACAGGCTGCCCCGGACCGAAACAGGCACCGGCATTAAAATTTATTTCAACCTGACTCGTGAAGGCTGGCTGCAGCCCTGGGCGCGATTGCGTGACAACGAGCAGGATGAACAACAGCGGCTCTCGGCGATGCCTGCGTTCCGCGTGCTAAATCGCCTCGGGGCGGTCAAGCCCGGAGCCCGGGTGGTCGCGACAGTCGGCAACGATTCCGACGGGCAATTCCCCGCCCTTGTCGTGCAGAGATACGGCGGCGGGCGCTCGGCGGCACTGACGGTCGGCGATGTGTGGCGATGGGGCATGAAACAGCCCGAGATGCAGGAAGATATGAACAAGTTCTGGAGACAGACGCTTCGCTGGCTGGTCGCGGACGTGCCGGACCGAATCTCATTCCAGGCGGCACAGAAGCGCGAGCAGGCAAACCAGCCGGTCGTATTCCAGGTTCGTGTCCGCGACAAGGATTTCGAGCCGATGGACGATGTTTCGATTACCATAGAAGCCCGTGATCCCAATGGCCAGACTGTGAAGTTGACCGCCGAGCCGGCGTTAAGTGAAACGGGATTGTTCGAGGCCGTCTATGTCCCCCGGCGTGACGGCAGCTATTTTGCCCGGGTGGTTGTAGCCGATGCCGATGGCCTGGAACTCGGCGATGCCGAGAACGGATGGACCGTCGATTTTGAAGCACGTGAGTTTCAGTCGATTAGAACGAACCGTCCGCTGCTGGAAAAAATCGCCGGCTTAACCGGAGGCCGGGTTGTCGAGCTTGATGCTTTGGACAGCTTCGCTCGCAGCCTGCCCAGCCTGAACGCTCCGGTCATGGATACATGGATCAGGCCTCTGTGGGATTTGCGTGGAATCCTGCCGGCGGTTTTTCTCTTCGTCCTGATGTGCTTCGTCGGCGAGTGGGCGCTGCGCCGCTGGAAGGGAATGCCATGATTGATTTTCGATTTTTGTGTGCGCCGGTCGTTGGCATATTGATTTTTGGCGTCAGTGTCTGCTTTGCATCTGAGTCTAATGATCCAAGCCCCGAAAGACCTGCCGTTATCGTCGTTGTCGGCGCCGCCGGTTCACCCGAGTACGGAGCGCAGTTTGTCAAATGGGCCCGTCTCTGGGAGCAGGCCTGTTCGAAAGGCGGCGCGAAATTCGCCGCGATCGGTTTGGATGAAGTTCAGAACCCGGACGATCTTACAACATTGCAGCAAATGTTAGCGGGTGAATCTCAGGAAACCGCCGCCGCTTTGTGGCTTGTGCTTATCGGGCATGGAACCTTCGACGGCAGGACAGCTAAATTCAATCTGCGAGGCCCCGACCTGGCGGCGGACGACCTGGCCGAATGGCTCAAGCCGGTTATCAGGCCTCTTTTAGTGATTAACACGGCCTCGTCCAGCGCTCCATTCCTGAGCATTTTGTCGGGGCCGGAACGTGTAATAATCACAGCGACCAAGAGCGGCTATGAACAAAATTACACACGGTTCGGCGAATATTTAGCAGGCGCAATCGCCGAGCCGAAGGCCGACCTTGACAAAGACGGCCAGACCTCGCTGCTTGAAGCATTTCTGACCGCTTCTAATCGCGTCAATGAATTCTACTTAGGCGCCGGCCGACTGATCACCGAGTATGCCCTGCTCGATGACAACGGCGACGGGCTTGGCACGCGGGCGGACTGGTTTCGCGGCGTCCGGCCGGTACAGAAGGCAGAAGATGGTGCAGTTCTTGACGGCTACCGCGCACATCAGTTCCACCTTGTCCATAGCGAAGCCGAGAATAAAATGCCGCCCGAACTGCGGGCCAAACGCGACCGGCTGGAGCTTGAGGTCATCAATCTGCGGGATTCGAAAGATAAATTCTCCGAAGAGGAATATTTTTCCAGGCTCGAAAACATGCTCTATGATATCGCACAAATCTACGAGCAGGCCGATCAGACCGAAGACAGCATCGAATAGGCTTTTGCGTATCGCTCGAATACGATTTTGACCTATCAGGCGTAAATTAATTCCATGCTGAAAAAAAGCTTGTCAAATGCGGGATCGTGAGGATAATTGTTTTATGAAGTTTGAACGAGTTTTGTGCCGGGGCCTAAAAGTAACACCCGGAACAAACATAGTCTTTATTCAATAACCGTCCATTAGAGACCAGTCATTAGGAGAAGACCCACGATGAATGAAATTAGCAAAAAAAGCACGTCGCGTCGCGAATTTTTGAAGGGAACCGGCCGAATCGCCGCGGCCTCGGCCATAGCCGCGGGGATAGCGCCGCGAATGTATGCCGGTCAGAACAACACTATCAAGGTAGCCTTAATCGGTTGCGGCGGCCGGGGCACCGGCGCAGCGGACAACGCCCTGTCCGTCAGGCAGGGCCCGATCAAAGTCGTCGCCATGGCCGACGTCTTCGAAAACCGCCTTAAAAGCAGTTACGCGAATTTGAAGAAAATGCACGGCGATAAAGTGGATGTACCGGAGGGCCGTAAGTTTATCGGCTTCGACGCTTACAAGAATGCGATGGATTGTCTGAGCCCGGGAGATATCGCGATTTTCGCAACGCCTCCGGGATTCCGCTGGGTGCATTTCACATACGCCATCAAGAAAGGCCTCAATGTCTTCATGGAAAAACCCGTCACCGTGGACGGCCCGACCAGCCGGCGGATGTTCAAGCTCGGCGAAGAGGCATCGGCGAAGAACCTCAAAGTCGGAGTGGGATTAATGTCCCGTCACAGCCGGGCGCTCCAGGAACTGGCCAAGCGCATACATGACGGCGAAATCGGTGATGTCATTCTGCAGCGCGGCTACCGGATGGCCGGACCGATCGGATTCTTTGCCTCGCTGCCCAAACCCCCCGGCATCAGCGACCTGATGTATCAAATCCAGCGCTTCCACAGCTTCATATGGGCCAGCGGCGGCTGCTACAGCGACTTCAATATCCACATCATCGATCACCAGTGCTGGATGAAAAACGCCTGGCCTGTCAAGGCCCATTCCCTGGGCGGTCGCCATTATAAGCACAGCCCCGAAGGTGTCGCTTATGTGGACCAGAACTTCGATACTTATTCGACTGAATTTACATACGCCGACGGCACCAAATTCATCATGGATGGACGCTGTATGACGAGTTGCAAAGACATTTACTCCAGTTATGCCCACGGCAGTAAGGGCATGGCGGTTGTCTCGAAGAGCGGCGATTGTGGAATGCCTTCCAGTATTCACAAGGGCCAGGATCCGACGCGCTCGAGCATGATCTGGGAATCCAAAGTCAGCCGGGACGAGCGGAATCCATATCAAAACGAATGGAACGACCTGGTGGACGCCATCCGCAACGACAAGCCTTACAACGAAACCGAGCGAGGCGTCAAGGGCAGTCTCGTAACGAGCCTTGGCCGCATGGCCGCTCACACCGGCCAGGAAATCACCTACGAACAAATCCTCAACAGCGACCACGAAATGGCGCCCGGCATAGATAAGTTGACGATTAATTCTGCTGCACCTCTGCGGCCTAATTCCGAAGGCAGATATCCGATCCCCGAGCCCGGTATCGTCAAAGACCGCGAGTACAGAGACTTCGCGTAAACAAGTATAGCAAAGTATAACAATGAATGATTCGCCGCAGTTTCCGGTTCCGCCGGGAACTGCGTTTTTTTTGAGCGGACGGTCCATTTTGCAGGCTTCAAAGTCATCGAAAAACAACTTGAACCGGCGGGGGCAAGCGGGTATTATGGTTAAACTGCACGGAAATATTCGCGCAAGATTCGGTCGGACGGCATTTATAAGCATATTACAGCCGATTTCATGGAAGACTTCGCTCTTATAAAACAGGATATAATCTGACAACGAAACATCGAAAAGGAGACAATATGTCAAATTCAAATGAATCCGGCAAAGATCCGGGCACAACACGTCGTGAATTCCTTAAAGATGCCGGCCGGATAGCGGCCACTTCGGCCCTGGCGGCCGGGTTGGCTCCGCGCATCTATGCAGCGGGAAGCGCTATGATTAAGGTGGCACTGGTCGGCTGCGGCGGCCGGGGTACCGGTGCAGCCTCGAACGCCCTGTCCGTCAAGAACGGCCCGATCAAGCTCGTCGCTATGTCCGACGTTTTCCAGAGACGCCTTAATCGCAGCTACCAGAATCTGGAAAAAAACCACAAGCAACAGTTGGACGTACCCAAGGAGCGACAATTTCTCGGCTTCGACGGCTATAAAAAAGCAATGGACTGCCTTGACAAAGGCGATGTGGTGATTCTTGCGACCCCTCCGGCATTCCGCTGGGTGCATTTCACCTACGCGATTGCCAAAGGCCTCAATGTATTCATGGAAAAGCCGGTCACGGTTGACGGCCCGACCACTCGCAAGATGCTGAAACTGGCCGAAGAATCCGTCAGCAAGAACCTCAAAGTGGGTGTCGGTCTTATGATTCGCCATTGCAGGGGCCGGCAGGAACTGAAACAACGCATCGACGACGGCGAGATCGGCAATATCATCGCTATGCATGCTTACCGGATGGCCGGGCGAGCATCCACCGCCGGGCCGAAACCTGACGGGATCAGTGAGGTGCTGTACCAGATCCAGCGATTCCACGCTTTCCTGTGGGCCAGCGGCGGCATGTACAGCGACTATTATATCCACCAGATCGACGAATGTTCATGGATGAGGGGTGCCTGGCCCGTCGAAGCCCAGGCATCCGGCGGCCGCCACACCCGCGGCAATTCCCTGGATCAGAACTTCGATAATTATTCTATCGAATATACCTATCCCGATGGCACGAAGCTCTTTTACTACGGCCGGGCCATGAGCGGCTGTAAAGGTGCGTTCTCCAGCTATGCACTCGGCACGAAAGGTTCGGCCGTAATTTCGACGAACAGCCATTACCCGGGCAAGGTCCGGACCTACAAAGGCCACAACATGTCTCGGGAAAACCTGATATGGCGATTCCCGCAGCCCGAGCCGAATCCGTACCAGCTCGAATGGGACGACCTGATCGACGCTATTCGTAATGACAAGCCATACAACGAGGTCAAACGTGGCGCCGAGGTCAGCCTGGTCAACACTATGGGCCGGATGGCTGCTCACACGGGCCAGGTCATCACCTTCGAGAAGGCGCTCAATTGCAAGCATGAGTTCGCTCCCGGCCTCGATAAGATGACCAATGATTCTCCCGCACCTCTGCGTCTGAATTCCGATGGCAAGTATCCCGTTCCACAGCCGGGTATCCTCAAGGACCGCGAATACTAAGAATTATCTTGTGTGTCGCGGGTATCCCCTCGGCTGCGCTCGGGACAGGCTTGCCCGCGATTCGAGGGCGGGATGACCTTGACACAGAAACAATCTGAACAGAAACATTAAAAGGAGGTAGTATGGCAAGTTCAAGTGAATCAGGCAAAGGCGCCGGCACTCCGTCAGGAGTCCCAAGGACAACGCGTCGCGACTTCCTTAAAGCATCGACCGTGGCAGCCTCGGCGGCCGTATCGGGCGCGCTGGGGATCAATCACAGTCTCTACGCCGCCGGCAGCAATATCATCCGCGTGGGCATGGTCGGCTGCGGAGGACGCTGCACAGGGGCCGCCGCCCAGGCGCTCACTGCGGACTCCGGCGCCCGGCTGGTGGCAATGTGCGATATTTTTGTAGACCGCGTCAAAGACAAACGACGGCTTCTCAAGGAGCAGAAGGGCGAGCAGGTGCAGGTGGACGACGACCATTGCTTCGCCGGCTTCGACGGCTACAAGCACGTCATTGATTCGGTTGATGTCGTGCTGATTGCGAACGCGGCCAAGTTCCACCCACTCCATGCGTTCTCGGCAATCAAAGCGGGAAAGCACGTCTTCGTGGAGAAACCGCACGGCATCGACCCGGCCGGACTCAAGCTCCTGCGCAAGGCGGCTGATTTGGCAAAAGAGAAAGGTTTGTGCCTGGTCTCCGGCCTGCAGAGCCGCTACCATACCGGGTACGCCGAGACTATCCAGCGTATCCACGACGGGGTGATAGGTGATGTGGTCGCCATCGAGGAAAACTTCCTCCGCGCGCCATACGTCGTTATCCACCGCAAGGAGGGGCTCACGGAACTCGAATGGCAGTGCAGCACGCAATACCATTTCCGCTGGCTCTCCGGCGACGATGTCCCCCAATCGCTGGTGCACAACCTGGACCGTTCCACATGGGTGATGCACAACAAGGCCCCGGCGAAATGTCACGGTCTGGCCGGCCGCTCTTCGATGACCGACCCGATCTACGGCGACGTTTTCGACCACCATTCGGTCATTTACGAATATGATAATGGCGTGCCCATCTATGCGTTCTGCCGGACTACCAATAATTGTCATAACAGCACCTCCAGCATCATTCACGGCAGCAAGGGCAGGGCATCCGTTTTGCAGAGCCGGATATGGGGCGAGACAAACTGGCGATGGGAAGGCCGATGCGACCCTTATCAAACCGAGCACAATGTCCTGTTCGGAGCGATCCGCTCCGGCAAGCCCGTCAATAACGGCGACTACATGGTCCGCAGCACGATGGTCGGCGTAATGGGTCAAATCTCATGCTGCACCGGCAAAGAAGTGACATGGGAGCAGGTCAATGCGTCCGATTTCTACTATCCGCCCAGGCCGGAAGATTGTTACGACGGCATGGAACCGCCGACTCGCGTCGGCCCCGACGGAAGCTATCCGGTACCGAAGCCGGGCTATACGAAGATGGTTTGAGTCGAAATATACTTTCTTGTCCTGTTTGGGACATGTTTTTTGA
>CAZSOR010000007.1:0-30216 GCA_964608395.1 uncultured Pirellulales bacterium | reverse complement strand
ATGTTTTTTGAGGAGATAGAATATGCTTAAAAGTCGTACCTTTATGCCCATCGCCGCTGTGGCGATTTGTCTGGGTGTCATGATGGCTGCGAGTCCGATGGCAGCACATGATGGATCTGCGAAGAAATTTACCGAGACCGTCACAACCAAGGCCGGCGAAAAAATATCTTTCGACATGGTCCTGATCCCGGCGGGGAATTTCCGGATTGGCAGCCCCGCAAACGAAGCCGGTCGAAAAGACGACGAAGGACCACAGCACGAAGTCTGCGTCGATAACTTTTACCTCTGCACAACCGAGACCACAATCGAGCTTTTTATGGCCTACTATCAGGAAACGGTCAGCGCCAAAAGAGACTTCATTTCAACACAGGAATCGGAAAAGCAAACCGAGAAAATCGACGCCATCACCGGTCCGACACCGGTTTATGGTGATATGACAATGGGCTATGAGAACCAGCACCCGGCGATGGGAATGACCTGGCACAACGCTATGACCTTCTGCCGGTGGCTTTCGAAGAATACGGGCAAGAATTACCGTCTTCCGACAGAGGCCGAATGGGAGTATGCCTGCCGGGCCGGTACTACAAACGCTTTCGGTGTCGAAAGTGACCCCGAGAAGATTAAAGAGTTAGCTTGGTTTGAGAAGACCGCCGACAGCGAGACCTCCGTGGTGGGCAAGAAGAAACCCAATGCCTGGGGTCTTTATGATATGTTGGGCAATGTTCGCGAATGGGTGTGCGATTTCTACAGTCCCGACGCTTACAAGCAAGCCGTTGCGAAGACTCCGGTGATCAATACGAAGGGACCGGAGAGCGGGCAAGTGCACGTCGCTCGCGGCGGCGACTATAGTTGCCCGGCCGAGGAGCTGCGCTGTGCGTCCAGGGCATTTGAGGAAAAATGGTGGCGCTCGGGCGACCCACAGATTCCGAAGAGCAAGTGGTGGCTGCCCGAAATGGACATCATCGGCTTTCGAGTGGCCTGTTCCGTTGAAAAGAGCAAATAAAACCGAAATAAGATAAGTCCGTGTTTATCAGGTGCCATGTTCCGGCAACACTGGAAATGGAGAACATAAGATGTACGTTTATTCTGGAACAAACTGGATAATGAAGGCCTTGTGTATCACTATCGTGCTTTGTGCGATGACGTTTCTTGTTGAGTTGACATTTGCCCAAGATGTCACCGGCGATCCGTCCAGACTCGCATTCACTGCGGAAGAAGACGGCGGATACGAATTCGATACCGGCATCCTCCGCGGCGGATTGCGAGAGGCCGGCAAGGGCCTGGGCTTGACTTCGGCAGTACACATCCCTACCGGCACGACGCTCAGCGGAGCATACGGCCTCCTCAGTTACTATCGGGTATTCACGACCAACAAAAGATACGGAACGGCGGCTTGGAGCTGGCCCGGCACTTCAAAACTTTTGCCTGATGGAGCCGTTCAGGTCACCTGGCCCGAAGCAGATGACCGGCCCTTTGAGATGGTCGCCATCTACCGCTTCCGTGATGACTCAACGGTCGATGTTGAAACCATCGTCAAAGCGGGTAAGGATTTGAGCAAATTCGAAGTCTTTCTGGCCTCATATTTTCACGAGGCCTTTCCGTTGCCCCAGGTTTTTGCTGCCGCCTTTCCTAAGACAGTAGGCAAACGGATTTTTCTGACAGCAAAGAAATCCTTTGGGGACTGGCAGATGTTTCCACGGAACGATGATGTCGTGCCAATCATTCGCGACGGCCGGTGGAAAAAACAGCCGAATCCCGTGGATTGGAAAATCATGCCGCCGATGGCAAAGCCAATTGCTGTGCGGCGAGGCTCAAAAGCGGCTCCTACGGCAATCCTGATGGCCCCGCCGGATGATTGTTTCGCAATATCGACACCCTATGAGGGCGAGGGCCACTATTCCATGTATTTCTCACTCTTCGGCCGTGATATTAAAGCCGGACAGACGGCAAAGGCACGTTTACGCCTTGTCGTAAAAAACATCACCTCGAACCGAGAGATTCTGAATTTGTATGAGAAATACATGAAGGATCTTTCAGAACTCAAAGTTCAAACTGATAATCCTTAATCTTTTCTATGAACAAGACTTATACAGGCCTGGATATTCGAAAGGTTCTTGCCCCTGATGGAGATGTCTCTCGGTCTCTTGTCAATTTCGAAGTGCGCCCCGAGCAAATAGAAATGGCCCGCACGGTGCAGCAGGCATTTCTGAAAGGCCGCCACCTGGCTGTCGAGGCCGGCACCGGTGTCGGTAAAAGTTTTGCTTATCTAATTCCCGCCGTGGATTTGGCTGCCAATGGCATGGGCAGGGTGTTGATCAGCACCTTCACCATCACGCTGCAGGAACAGTTGATAAATAAAGATATCCCCTTCCTGGATAGTTGCATGCCGCAGAAGTTTTCTGCGGTTCTGGCAAAAGGCAGGAGTAATTACCTTTGCAAACGTCGGCTGAAATTTGCGCTGCAGCGTGAAAGAAGTTTGATCGACGATGCGGATTCGGAGCTTGATAAAGTTCAGGAATGGGCTCAACAGACTAAGGACGGCTCGCTCAGCGATCTACCGTTTTTGCCGAAGAGCCGGACCTGGGACAGGGTCAAAAGTGAGCACGGCAATTGTCGCGGGCGTAAGTGTCCGCATTTCCGCGACTGCTTTTACTGGGCCGCCCGGCGGCGCCTGGAGAATGCCGATATTATTGTGGCAAACCATGCCCTGCTGTTCAGTGACCTTGTGCTTAAGGAGCAGGGAGCATCTATTCTGCCGGCTTATAAGTTCCTGATTATCGATGAAGCGCACAACGCCGAACATGTGGCGGAAGATCATTTCGGAATAGACATCAGTAACAGGAGGGTCAAATTCGTTCTTGATAATCTTTACAATTCGCGGACGCACAGGGGGCTTTTGACTCATACGGATGCCAAAACAGCAGTCGATCTTGTCTATAAGATTGGAAAAGAATCCGCACGCTTCTTTAAGGAAGTCCAGTTATGGTATGAGCGGACCAGGGATGAGACTAAAGGCAGATGCCACAAGAATTTCGTCGACGATACTCTTTCCGGACATTTGAAGGAACTCAGCCGGGAATTGGCCGGACTCGCGAAGGAAAAAGAAGACGAAGATGAAAAATTTGAGATCATGCGGTTTGTCGAATTGTGCAAAGCGTTAATCCATGATTTGGAAAATTTCCTATCGCAGGCCAATGCAGGCCAAATCTACTGGCTTGAAATCGGTTCGGGCAGAACTTCCACCATTCGCCTGAAAAGTGCGCCGCTTAATGTCGGGCCCGAAATAAAACGATGTCTTTTTGACAAATATGAATCAGTTGTGCTGACGAGCGCAACTTTGTGCACGGGGGCTACTGATGAGAAAAGCGGTTTCGATTTCTTCGCCGGCCGAATCGGGCTGGAAGATTTTAACGCTGTCAAACTCGGCTCGCCCTTCGATTACCGGAAGCATGTTAAAGTATATATCGAGAAGGATCTGCCGAATCCGAATCAATCCGCTTTCATCGAGAAAGCCGCCGAGGTGATAAAAAAATATTTAGCGCAAACAACGGGCGGAGCATTTGTGCTCTTTACCAGTTATGTAATGCTCGAAGATATAGCGAACAGGCTTTCTCAATGGTTGGCTGAAAATCATTTCACACAACTGCAGCAGGGAGCGAGCGTTGACAGAACCACGCTGCTAAGACAGTTTAAGACCGAGGGGTCCAATGTTTTGTTCGGGACCGACAGTTTCTGGCAGGGGGTGGATGTGCCGGGGCAGGCTCTTTCCAGCGTGATTATAGTGAGGCTGCCGTTCGCGGCCCCGGACCAGCCGCTGCTCGCAGGCCGGCTCGAACAGATAAGAGAGCTGGGAGGAAATCCTTTTAACGATTACCAGTTGCCGTCCGCCATTATCAAGTTCAAGCAGGGCTTCGGGCGGCTGATTCGCAGCAAGACCGACAGCGGTATTGTAGCCGTCCTGGACAGCAGAATAGTCAACAAGTCCTATGGCAGGAAGTTCCTGGCGGCAATACCTAAGTGCGAAGTTGTGATCGTCGCAAATGGCAAATAATGTATTGTGATTTCAGGATGGTTTTGGTAAATTAAATAAATCTTAAGGTTTCGCAGCATTGCCGGTTTATATACGCGAGAGATTCCAGTTTAGTTGGAGATGAGCGAATGGTTACTTCGGCGATTGCGGATATCGGTGACGTGGTTAGCTGGGTCGAGTCTATCGAACAATTCGTTGGCAGGCTTTACACTTCTGCCGCTAAGGCGTTTGCCAATGACAAACCCTTCTCAAAATTCCTGGCCGGGTTGGCGGAAGATGAGCAGTCCCATGCAGAATTCATGTCGATGGTTTCTGCATACCTGCGGGAAAAAGAGAAACGGTGTATACTTGATATAGCACTTGACCGGAAAACAAGGGATCGTGTTGAAACTCCACTGAAAAAGTTTGAGGAACATCTGGCCGGCAAAAGTATTTCCAAGAGGCGGGTGGTCGAATATATGGCGAGGGCGGAGTCCTCGGAACTTAATCCCGTGTTTCTTTACATTGTCGGAAAATTCGGAGAGATGAACCGGGAAGCTGAGCGTATGACTGCTGAGATTCAATCTCATTTGTCCCGCATCCAGGACTACATAAACATCCTTTCGCAAGACCTTAAGCCCTCCATAGATGTCGGGACGCTTCCCGCGGTTTGGGAGGAAAAATTTTTGGTAGTTGACGACCACGAGCCGTTGCGCGAGTTGGTGTTTTCACTGCTTAGCCGGAGGGGAACCGTAGAGGCGGTTGCCGGAGGGGGTTACGGTTTGGAGATGGTTAGGGAGCATTTTTATAACGGCATTGTCTCAGATATTGAAATGCCGGGTATGGATGGATTCGAGTTTTACCGGCAAGCTGTCGAGTGTGATCCCAAGTTGAAAAAACACTTCCTTTTTTATTCGGCTGATATCACCCCGGAGCGAGAAGCGTATATGAAGAAAAACAAACTTCACTTTCTGCGGAAACCCTTTGCTCTGGGTGAATTTATGGACACGATCGACCAGCTTCTCCAGCAGTAATTTGCCGATAGTTGCTGCATGAACGAGGTAGTAGTCGGAGTTATCCTCTCAATTCCTTAAGGCAATCCTTGCAGAACATTTGGCCGGAATCGATTTTGACCAGGTCGCTTTCTTTAATGTCTTTTCTGCCGCAACATTCGCACTCGCCCGTTTTTTCCGGGACATGTCGAGCTTCGCTTGCCTTTTCTTTGGCCGCGGCAATATTCATGGCTTCGATTCTGAGCTTCTCTTCAGCTTGTGCCCTTGCCTTCGCTTCCTGGGCGGCTTTCTTATGGGCCTCAAGCTGGGCGGCCGCTTCGGTTGCGGCTTTGGCCTCGGCTTTTGCTCTTGCCTGTTCCTGAGCCTTGAGCTTTTCCTCTGATTCTTTTATAGCCTTTGCATGCAATTCAGCTTTGTTATCCGCCTCAGCTTTGGCCGCTTCGATAGCCTTTGCAGCTTCGGCCTCGATTCTGGCCCTTTGCTCTGCTTCGGCCTTAAGTTGTTCTTCGATCTTAGCTCTTGCAAGATCCTGTGCCTGAGTTTTTGCCTCGGCCTTTTCCCGCTCTGTGGTTTGAGCCTTTATTTGTTGCTCCGCTTTGCTAATCGCCGCGGCATAAGATTTAGCCAGTTTTTCCGCCTCTGCTTTGGCCGCCGAGACAGCTTCTGCCGCTTCGGCTTTGATTCTGGCTTTTTCCTCGGCTTCGGCCCGGAGCCTCTCTTCAACCTTTGCCCTTGCTTTAGCTTCTTCCGTAGCTCTCTTTTGCGCTTCAAGCCGGGCCGCAGTTTCCGATTCAGCCTTTGCTTCGAGACTGGCCCTTGCTTGCGCTTCGGCCTGAGCCTGCTGCTGGACCTTCGAGCGGGCCTGCGTTTCAGCCTTTAACTTTTCTTCTAACGCGGCGTTTGCATGGGCCTGGGCCTGGGCTTTTGCTTCGGCTTTTGCCCTTTCCTGTGCTTGAGCGGTGGCCTCTTTTTGAGCTATTGTCCTGGCTTCGATTTCGGCCTTCAGCTTTTCGTCTATTCCCGCCTGTGCCAGAGCCTGGGCTTGAGCTGTTGCCTGGGCCTTCGCCCTCTCCTGGGCTTGAACCTTCAGCTTTTCCTCCGCTTCTCGTATAGCTGCTGTATAAAATTCAGCCTTTGATTCGGCCTCTGTTCGGATTGCTGCAATGGTTTTTGCAGATTCGGTTTTAATTTTGTCTTGCTCCTCGGCTGTGGCCTTGAGTCTTTCTTCAATCCTCGCTCTCGCCTTCGCTTCTTGCGTAGCTATTTTTTGTGCTTCTATCCTTGCTGCTGTTTCTGCTTCGGCCTTAGCTTCGGCTTTTGCCCTTGTTTGCGCTTCGGCCTGGGCATCCTTCCGGGTCCTGGACAGGGCCTGAATTTCAGCTTTCAGCTTTTCTTCCAATGCGGCATTTTCCTGAGCCCGGGCTTGCGCTTGTGCTTCAGCTTTTGTTATTGCTTCAGCTTGCGATTTGAGCTGTTGTTCTAATTTTTTAAGAGAGGCAGCGTATAATTCAGCCTTCTCTTTGGCCTCTTTCCGAGCAGCAGCAATAGCCTCGGCTGATTCAGCTTTGATTCTGGATCGCTGCTCTGATTCAGCCTTGAACCACTCTTCGATTTTCGCACTTGCTTTCGCCTCTTCCATAGCTTTCTTTTGAGCCTCAATCCGGGCCGCAGTTTCGGACTCGACCCTAGCTTCTGCTTTGGCCCTTTCCTGGGCATGGACCTGAACCTCCTGTTGGGCTTTCGACCGGGCTTGCGATTCAGCTTCAAGTTTTTCCTCCGCCTGCTTTACAGATGCAGCATATGACTCGATCTTAGCTTCGATCCTGGCCCGTTCCTGCGATTGTAACTGAGCCTCCTGCTGAGCTTTCGATCGGGCCAGTGTTTCAGCTTTAAGTTGTTCCTCTGCCTGCTTTACAGTTGCGGCGTATGATTCGATCTTTGCCTCAGCCTTGGCCCTTTCCTGCATTTGAGTTTCGATTTGCTTTTTAGCTGCGGACATGGCTTGAGTTTCCGCCTTCAGTTTTTCTTCCACTGCCGCCCTTGCCTGAGCATGGGCTTGAGCTTCTGCTTCTGCTTTGGCCATCTCCTGGGCATGAACCTTCAGCTTTTGCTCCGCTTGCCTTAAAGCTGCGGCGAAAGAATCTGCCTTTGTTCGGGTTTCTGCTTTAGCCGCGGCGATAGCTTCTTCTGCTTCGACTTTGATTCTGTCTCGCTGCCCGGCTTCGGCCTTGAGCCGCTCTTCGATCTTTGCCCTTTCCTTCGCCTCTTGAGTAGCTAATTTTTGAGCTTCGAGTCTGGCCGATGTTTCTGATTTGGCCTTCGCTTCCGCTTTGAGTCTCTCTTCGGCTTCAACCTTCAGCTTATTTTCAGTTTCTTTTATAGATGCGGCATATGATTTTGTTTTAGCTTCGGCATCTGCCTGGGCCGCAGAGACCATCTTTCCTGCTTCGGCCTCGATTCTTGTTAGTTCCTCGACCGCCGCTCTGAGTTGCTCCTGAATCTTCGCCCTTGCCTCGGCCTCTTCTCTCGCTCTTTGTTCCGCCTGGTCTCGGTATTTCGCTTCGGCCTCGATCCCGGCCTTGGCTTTTGCGACTTCTTGCGCCTGTTGCTCAAGCCGCTTTTCCGCTTTTGCAACCGCCTTGTTGAAATATTCGGCCTTCTTTTGCAACTCTTGCCTCGAATTTGCCTCGGCAGCGACTTTTTCTTCGGCCTTTTTTCTCTCTTGAGCCTGGGCCTGGGCTTCCTGCTGAGCCTTCAGCCGGGCTTCGGTTTCCGCCTTTAGTTTCTCTTCTACGGCAGCCCTTTCCTGCGACTGGGCCTGGACATTCGCCTCGGCTTTTGCCCTCGCTTCGGCTTGAGCCTTTAGCTGTTGTTCGATTTCTTTTATAGCTTCGGTGTAAGATTCACCCTTTTCTTCGGCCTCTGCTCTGGCCGCTGCGATTGTCTCTGCGGCTTCGGCCTGGATTCCGGCCCGCTGCTCGGCTTCGGCTCTGAGACGCTCTTCGATCTTCGCCCTTGCTTTTGCTTCTTCCGTTGCGTTCTTTTGGGCTTCGAGCCGGGCCGACACCTCGGATTCCACTTTCGATTCCGCTTTAGCCTGCTGCTGTGTTTGGGCCTGAACTTCCTGCTGAGCTTTCGCCAGGGCTTGTGTTTCAGCTTTGAGCTTTTTATCTATTTCGGTTATTGCCTGAACCTGGGCCTGAGCTTTTGCTTCGGTCTTAGCCATCTGCCCGGCCTGAACTTTCAGCGTTTCCTCTGCTTGCCTTATAGCTGCGGCATAAGATTCAACCTTTTCTTCAGCCTCTTTCCTGGCCGCCGCGATAGCCTCGGCAGCCTCGGACTTGATTCTGGCTAATTCCCCGGTTTGAGCACTGAGCCGCTCTTCAACTTTAGCCCTTGCCTTCGCTTCCTCTTTTGCACTGTTTTGAGCTTCGAGCCGGGCCGCCGATTCGGATTCGGCCTTTGCCTGGGTTTTGGCAATCATCTCGGTTTGCGTTTTGAGTTTTTCCTCTGCTTGCTTTATAGCAGCGGCGTAAGATTCGGTTTTTTCATTCAGCTCTAATTTGGCCAGTGCGATATCCTCGGCGGCTTCTGATTCAATTCTGGACACTTCCTCGGTTTTAGCCTTGAATTGCTCTTCAATTTTAGCCCTTGCATTCGCCTCCGCCCTGGCACTTGTTTGAGCTTCAAACCGGGCTGCGGATTCGGACTCGATTTTTGCTTCGGCCCTGGTTCTTGCTTGCACCTGGGCCTGAGTCTCCTGCTGGGCCTTCGACCGTGCTTGCGTTTCAGCTTTCAACTGTTCTTCTAATGCAGCCTTTGCCTGAGCCTGAGCCTGAACTTGCGTTTCAGCCTTTGTCCTTTGTTCGGTTTGAACCTTAAGCTTTTCCTCTGCTTCTTTTATTGTCACGGCATAAGATTTGGCTTTTTCGTCCAACTCTACCTTTACCGCCGCGACAACCTCAGTAGCCTCGGTCTCGATTCTGGCCCGTGCCTCGGTTTCGGCCCTGAGCTGTTCTTCAATCTTCGCCCTTGCATTGGATTCTTCAGTTGCGCTTTTCTGGGCTTGCAGCCGGGCCGCCGATTCGGACTCGGCTGTTGCTTCGGCTCTGGCCCTTGCTTTAGATTCAGCTTTGAGCTTTTCTTCCGCTTGCTTTATAGCCGCTGCGTAAGATTCAGCTTTTTCTTTAGCCTCTTTGGCTTCGGCCTCGATTCTGGCCCTGGCCTCGGATTCGGCCCTGAGCTTCTCTTCGGCCTTAGCCCTTGCCTGAGCTTCATTGGCGGCTTTCTGCTGAGCCTGGTCACGGGATTTTGCTTCGGCCTCGGTTCGGACTTTGGCTTTCGCGAGCTCTTCGGCCTGAGCGTTGAGTCTTCTTTCCGCCTTGGTTATCGCTTTGTGTAAATAATCAACTTTCTCTCGCGCCTCGATACGGGATTGAGCCTCGGCGTCGGCTCTTTCTTCGGCCCTGGATTTTGCCTGCGCTTGAGTCCGGGCCTCTTGCTCGGCCAGGAACCTCGTTTGTGTTTCAGCTTTAAGTTTTTCTTCTACCTGCCTTATAACCTCGGCATAAGATTCCGCCTTTGCTTCGGCATCCGCCCTGGCCGCCGCGATAGTCTCTTTAGCCTCGGCTTCGATTCCGGCACGCTGCTCGGCCTCGGCCCTAAGCCGCTCCTCAACCATGGCACGGGCCTTCGCCTCCTGGCCGGCACTTTGTTGTGCTTCAAGCCGGGCTGCGATTTCGGATTCGGTCTTTGCCTGGGCTCTGGTTATTGCTTCGGCTTGAGCTTTCAGCTTTTGCTCAAGTTCTTTCGTAGCCGCGGCATGCAATTCGGCCTGTTCCTTTGCCCCGGCTTTGGCGGCCGAAACTGCCTCCGCATATTCGGCCTCGATCCTGGCTCGCTGCTTCGATTGGGCCTGAGCTTCATGCTGGGCCCTGGACTTAACTTCAATTTCGGCATTGAGCTTGTCCTCAAACTCTCTTATAGCCGCGGCGAAAGAATCTGCCTTCGCCTGTGCCTCTGCCTGAGTTGCAGCCATAGCCGCAGCAGCTTCGGCCTCGATTCTGGCTCGCTGCTCGGTCTCGGCCCTGAGCTGCTCTTCAATCCTCGCTCTTGCCTTAGCTTCTTGACGAGCACTTGTTTGAGCTTCGAGCCGGGACTCGGATTCGGATTCGGCCTTTGCCCTGGCTCTTGTCATATCATCGGCTTGAACCTTCAGCTTTTCCTCAAGTTCATTTATAGCTCCGGCATGCAGTTCGGCCTCTTCTTGTTCCCTCGCTTTGGCGGCGGAGATGGTCTCTTCAGCTTCAGCTTCTATTGCAGCATGTTCTTCGGCTTCGGCCTTGAGCTGTTCTTCGAGCTTAGCCCTTGTCTTGGCTTCTTCTATCGAACTTTTTTGGGCTTCCATACGGGCCGCCAATTCGGATTCGGCCTTTGCTTCGGCTCTGGCCCTTGCTTCGGTTTGAGCCTTCAGCTCTTGCTCTAATTGCTTTATAGTCGCGGCATAAGATTCGGCTTTTTCGTCTAACTCTGCACTGGCTGTCGCGATGGTCTCAGCAGCCTCGGCCTCGATTCTGGTACGCTGCTCGGTTTCGGCCCTGAGTTGTTCTTCAATCTTCGCTCTTGCTTTTGCCTCCTGGCCGGCACTTTGTTGTGCTTCGAGCCGGGCCTCAGCCTCAGACTCGGCTTTTGTTTCGACTCTCGCCCTTTGTTCGGCCAGGGAATTTAACTTTTGCTCTAATTGCTTTATAGCTGCGGCGTAAGATTCGGCTTTTGCTTCTGCTTCTGATTTGGCCGCCGAGAGATTCTCTTTTGCTTCGGCCTCGATTCTGGCCTTTGCCTCAGATTCGGCCCTGAGCTTCTCTTCAACCTTCGCCCTCGCCTGAGCTTCATTGGTGGCTTTCTGCTGAGCCTGGTCCCGGGATTTCGCTTCGGCCTCGATTCTGGCTTTGGCTTTCGCGAGCTCTTCGGCCTGAGCGTTGAGTCTTCTTTCCGCTTTGGCTATAGCTTTACGGAAATGATCGGCCTTCTCTTGCGACTCGATGCCGGAATGAGCTTCGACTTCGGCTTTTTCTTCGGCTTTGGTCCTTGCCTGCGATTGAGTCCGGGCCTCTTGCTGAGCCTGCGATCTGGCTTGTGTTTCAGTCTTAAGTTTTTCTTCTAATTGCTTTATAGCCGCGGCGGCAGATTTGGCCTTTGCTTCGGCTTGTGCCTTGGCGGCGGCCATAGCTTCGGCAGCTTCGGCCTGGATTCTGGCCTTTTCCTCGGTCTCGGCCCTAAGTCGCTCCTCGACCCTGGCCCTTGCTTCAACCTCCGCTCTGATCTTTTCCTGAGCTTCAAGCCGGGCTTTAGTTTCGGATTCGGTCTGTGTTTCGGCCCTGGTTATTTTCTTGGCTCGGGCCTGTAGCTTTTCCTCCAGCTCTTTTATTGCCGCGGCATGTAATTCGGCCTCTTTTGCCGCCCTGGCTTTGGCGGCCGAGACAGCCTCGGCATATTCGGTCTCGACCCTTGCTTTTTCCTCCGCCTGGGCCTGAGTTTCCTGCTGGGCTTTGGACTTCGATTCAATCTCGGCTTGCAGCCTGTCCTCCAGCTCTCTTATAGCCGCGGCATAAGATCTGGCTTCCGCCGAGGCATCCGCTTTGGCGGCTTCCGAAGCCTCGGCTGCCTCGGCCTCGATTCTGGCACGCTGCTCGATTTGAGCCATGAGCTTCTCTTCGACTTCGGCTCTTACCTTAGATTCGGCTTTAAATCTTTCCTCTGCCTTGGCTATCGCTTCGACATAAGTTTTTTTCTCTGCCTGGGCCTTGGCGATTTGCTCGGCTTCGGCCTTAGCCTTCGCTCTGGTTTCGGCACTGGCTCTTTGTTTGGCCTCGGCTTGGGCTCTTTCTTCGGCTTCGGCTCTTGCTTTAGATTCGGTCCTGAGTCGTTCTTCCGCCCTGGCTATTGCCTCAAGATAGGCCTTTCTCTCAGCCTTTATCTTGGCGCTTGTCTCGGCTTCGACCCTAACCGTTTCTCTGGCTCTTTCCCTGGCTTCAACTTTGGCCTGAGCGGCGGCTTTTGCTCTGGCCTTTTTGTCCGCTTTGGCTTTTACCTTGGCTTTTCTCTTGTTGACACATGGAACCAAAGGATGGTGGGGCCAGTGTTTTTCTCCACAAATGCTGCACGTCGGCACGAATTTCTCCTCCGTGGAGCCGGCCTGGTTATGATTTGTTACAGAGCCCGGTTGCCCTGTTTGCCGTGTTGTCTTGTCATTAATACCCATCGGTACCCATCCGTTACTGTTGCCCGCACTTTATGGCCCAGCGGTAGCCAGGTAATGAAGTAATGACCCTACTCCAGGGAACCAGACTAACATCCCAGTCTGGATTTTTCAAGCGCATAAACTCCGAAAAAACTAAAGTCATAATATATAATTAAAATAGTCACTTGTGAAAGCGATTTTTCTTCCAAATTTCAGCGGAATCCTTAAAATTAATTCATCTTAGAATTTAAGAAAAGACATACAGAACAACAATACCGGATAATACCGATAAGGAGGCGATGAAGATGGGGTCGAATCAACCTCGAACTGAAGAATTATTCAATCTTGAGAAATCTATCAAGATTCTTGAAACTCCATTCAGCGAGGTCTGCCGGGTACTCGGCCTCGATGAAACCGAACCAAATGGATTTATGGAAGCAGAGAATTGCGTTTTCTTTTTCGATCCTGCAAAAGAACATGTATTCAGCAGTGCGGTAATTATGGGCAGTGCATACGGCTTTTACGGCATAAAGATAGGGGCCAACTGGCTCGATACCGCCGGAAAACTCGAGTCACAGGGATTTAAGCAGGCAAGTGACCTCGAACGCTTCACGAAGCCGGGCCCGGATTTCAGCATCAGTGTTTACCTGTATCCAGACGACTGCCCCGATGCTTCGGCCTCGAAGGTCAAAGATTATTCTGTTTGTGCGCGGTATGGTCAGGCCCTTTAGCGGCCGCGGAACAAAATCTTCCGTATCTATCCCCTTATCACAAATGGATTGTACATTACTTGGATGCTCTTCTGATGTTCCGATAGCATGACAAGGGTACAAAGGGGCTGTCACGAGGTTTTTTCTATTGCAATTGTGATTTATGTTTATTATGATGAATTGAGTGGTTTAAATGAGAGTATTTGATATTTGGTGTATTGCCAAAGGTTATTAAAATACCAGTGAACGATTACGAATTCAGGGTGAGGGGTACCTGAATGAGTGATCCAGTGTATGGAGGTGGAGCCATGCAGTTAACCACTCGTGGGATAGGACGTTCGACGGTGTTAGTCTTGAGCGCGGTCGTTCTCGTTGGCGTCTCGGTAAGTATCGGCGAATTCTCGTCGTCGACCAAGCCATTGCCGGAAATGGCCGTTGCCCCGTCTCCGGTCTTATGTATGGATCGCATCTGGAGCGAGCGGCATGAAGACGCCAAACACGGTCCGGCAACGATTGTTCACGCTCGCGTGCGGGCTGTAAGTCTGCCGGAACGATCCGGCAGGGTGCAGCTTCGACTTCGCGATCAACAGGGGGCACTTGTGAAAACGGTCGCGGGGAGTCCAGAGCAGTACGAGCAAGACGGACACTATTGCCTGGGCGCGACCAAGGACTTGGTGACGGACGAGGCCAAACCCAAGACGTTCTCGTTTCCGGTTCCCGACGAGGTGCTGGACCTGCCGGCCGACCAACGCACGCACGTAGTTGCCGAGGCGCTCGTCTCCTGCGGTGATTTGACAAGCATATCCCAGGGGCAGATCACACTTGTGCCGGATAGACGTTTGCTGGCGTCGCGGACGATCCGCATCATCCGGGCCGTTGCACTCGTCGAGCTTGCTCTTCCCGACTTGAATGTTGGGGGGATGGAAGAGGAGTGGTGGCGTGTGCCGATACGGCCGACCGAGAACAGGACGGTATCGGTGCATGTGGAAGCCGATGGGCTCCGCGGCCGAAAACTCACCGTCCAGGCGCGGCTGTGGAGTGGCGATAGTTGGGTAACCGCCGCTTCCAACGCTCCGCCCGGGCACCGCGATGACCGGGGACGTTTTCTCAGCCGGTACACATGCCCGGTGCAGGAAGACCACTCCGGTCTGCCAGACATCAGGCTGCCCATCCCTCGAGATGCCCTCAATCTGCCGCGAGACCGCAGCCACCATCCAAGGCTGGTGTGCACTGCGACGTGTGGGGGATTAACGGCCACATGGAGCGACGTTATCGAGTTGACAGCATCCCGGGCGGGGGCGGTCGCGGCTGCTCCTACGGGCACAACGGCAAAGCAGCCGGAGGAGTCACCGCACCTTGCCGTGACCAGGACCCTGCTGGCCGCCGGTAGAATTGACAAGAACAGCGAATTGCTCTTGGCGGCTGGCGCCGGCGACACGGTAACGGTGCGATTCTTGCTGAGAAATGGGGCGGATCCTCAGACACGCGGCGGCGCCGGCCGAACACCAATGCACCTGGCCGCCGCCAACGGACATCGCGACGTCGCCGAGGTGCTCACCACCGCGCTGGCGGACGCGGACAAGCCGCCGGAAGGAACCTCGCCGAGCACCGAGCGCATCTCGCCAACGGAGGACATTTTCAGCTCGGACTTCGGCAAAAAGCCCGAGGAAGTGGACACCGAACACAAAGCTGTGTCGTTCGAAGAATACACCCAGCAGCTCTCCTTCGACCGTTTCATGCAGGTCGACGCCATCGTCAATGCAACGGATGACCAGGGAATGATGCCCCTGCACCTGGCCGCGTACGGCGGACATGCCGATACCGTGGAGTTCTTGTTGGCCAATAATGCAAACGTGGAGATCGGCGAAGCCAACGGCTTGACGGCCCTGCATCTCGCGGCTATGGGTGGTCATCTCGTTGTTGGGCGGAAGCTGCTCGCGGCCGGCGCCGACGCGCTGGCCACCAGTGCCGACGGTTTGACACCGTTCGACCTGGCATCTCGCGACGACATCAAGACGATGCTCCGCCAGTCCACGCGGGGCGACAGGCCCGACGAGAAGGCCGTCGGGCAGGTCATCGCAAGGTTCATGGAGGCCGTTCGGCAGCGCGATGCTACCGGTGCCATGCTCCTGGCAACACCGGAGCTGGCCGGAAAACTGCCCCGGGAGATTCTGCCGGTTGAATTTCAATATCGAATGCTCAGCACGAGGTTAACCCGCCCCCGACCCAGGGTAGTTGTATGGATTCAGGTCGCTGATCTGCCGGCCGGGCAGAACGAACTGGCGATGACATTTCATATGGAGCAAAGAGGTCAGGCATGGCGGATCTCGGAGATTGAAACGGACCCGTACATCGAAAAGGTGCACGGACGGGAGGTTAAGCAATGAAAGTACGCAATGCAGTCATCGGCGCACTGCTGGTCGGGTTGCTGTCGATTTGTCCGGCTGCCCAGGATGATCGCCAAGAGCAGATCGCCCGTATCGAGGGGCAAATCAGGGAACTGGAGCAGCAACGCCAGTACTTGGAAAGAGAGAATTACGAAACCGCTCGCACGATCGCCTCGCTGGAACAACAGATCAAGGACAAGCAGTCCCTGCTGGACAACGCCGTAACGTTGAACCAACAAATATCCAAGTACGACCGGCGAATTAATGACGCAAAGATAAGGCGCGGGCAAGCATGGAAGGATCTCGCGCGGCAGTCACAGGATGACACCGAAACAGCTTCCATAATCAGTGCCGGAATCAACTACCCCCTTCTCTGTTTGCACCACCGTGTACGGAAGCGGTGGAGCCAGATGTGGAACGTGCGGGTGACGACCGCGTCGGCTATTGACGACGAGATCGAAGCCGTTAACGAGAAACTGACCGGCTCGGTGAGTATCTGGCCGGACAAGCCACGGGTAACGCTTTCCGGCCTCGAGGACTTCCGCCGGGTGGTGCGAACAGAACTGCTCCGAGCGCAGATGATCCAGGCCGACATCCAGGAACTGCGCCGTCGCGTTCAAGACATGCAGCACCGGCTGAAGCCGATCGACGTTCAGAGGGAAGACGCCCGCCGCTCGATCGACCGCCTCAAGCGGAACGTTGAGCTGTTGAGCGGCGAATCCGGCGAGTCGCCTCCGGATACAAGCACCACAGAGGAGCAAGCCTCGGCGGAGGACGTACAACGGGACAGGGACCGTTCGACGACGGAATCTCGGACAGAGCCCCCGCCAACCGAATCCGCGCCCAAGCAGCCTCGCGTGACTGGCCGGGTCGCGGATGTCACAGCCTCGCGGATCTTGGGCACCCCTCCGCAACGGCGCTGCGTCTGGCGGTTCTATATCGAGCTGGAAGAGGCGAACGACGCTCCCGTCGAACTTGTGTTCAAACAGGCCATTCGGAAGCCCAAGGCCCAGGACCCTGATGCTTCGAGCTGGCACGGCTCGCCACCAATGCGCCACGCCCTAAGATTAGGGGAAAAAGTGATTCTCAATCATCGATACGTGATCGTCACAGGTATGGAGATACTGACATATCTCCGGGTGGATCCGAAGAAAAAAATCGCCAACAAATACACAATGAAGGCAGAGCGGAAGCGGAAGTTCGGGCCCTTCTACTTGACCGTATGGGAGACGGACGACTTTGCCGGAGAGTTTCGAGCGGTCTTCGAGAGCGTCTGGCCGACGGCCTTCGCCGGGGAGATTACGAAGGTCACCTTCGAACCCAAGCCGCCGCCGTGGGACCGCATTCGGGGCACCATGAGGGTCGTGCACCCGACGGACAGCGAGATGGCGTCCGGTTCGCTGGGCGGTCAGAGCTACCAGCCGTACATAAAGGTAGAAGTGGACGTGCCTGATCTGGCACCGGGAATGTACCGCATTCGCGCGGAGGTAGACAAAGCCGGCACGCGATACCTCTGGGGCCGGTTGAAGAAAGGCAGCAAGAAATTGGAGTTTGAGGGCGGTGTGCCGATGCTGCCAGGCCGGCAGAAAGTCACCCTATCCATGCCCGATCTGCCCCAGGTCACGTCTGCGGAGTTGGACCTGAATATTGTGCTGCCGTCCAATGCTCCGAGCCGCGAGTCCATCCACAACAAACAGAGGGATATCCAGAAGCGACGTCAATCTGAGCCGGCAGCGGACAGCTCGGAGCTGACACGCAGTTACCACCAATCGCACTTGTCCATCACTTGTTCAAATTTGGCCACCGACTTCCTTCTGCGCGGCGAGTTCAGCATGGCTAAGAACTATTTAGACCAGGCAATGGGCCATCTCGAACGGGTGAACCCACGCTACAGAAGCAGCGCTGTCGACCGCGGCTCACTCCTCAGGAAAATGGCCATTGCGGCATACTTCACGAACTCGGCGGGAGAGGTCCGCAAGAACCTCACGGCGTTGGCGGATTACTACGAAGCCTCCGCTACTAAAAGCATCACAAAGGGACGAGAGCTCGATGCCAGTCGACGGCGCCTCGATGCCGCAGAGTGCTATTGGAAGATGGCCGACCAGCTACTCATGCTGGGCGTCTGCGACCCGGCCGAGGCCGCGGCCGTCTGGAGGCGAGGTCAATCCTACTGGAAAAAAACAAGCTACAGCGCCAGAGGAGAAGACCGCAAGAAACCCGGTTGGTGGCCCGAGTAGCCCGGCGGCACCGAACACGGCTTGGTGCTGCGAGCGCTCACAGGACAATCAGGGGTCGTCCCAGGAAGTACAGGGGTACCCAGCATGACAGCAGCAAGAGCAGCCCTGAGGCCAGGGGCATGATGACCTGCGACCATCCCTTTCGACCTTGCTTTCGTGTGGAGCGTATTACACCTACGCAGGCCACTGCGTTGTACCCCACAAAGACGAGCCCAAGCGGCAGGCCGACAAGTGGCTTGGTGCCCATGCTCAGAGACGACGAGAGTAACTGAAACACAAGCATGCCGAGTATCCACACGGCAACATGAGCTACCCAGAAAGTGCCGGCCGGGCTGAGTTCACCACGCCATAATCTTATTATTAGAATTCGCATTGATTTGTCCCATCACAGGAAGACATCGAGTACATAAATAGTCTCGTGACCTGCTCGAATTTTTCGATCCAGCCATCATGAGAATATTTCCTTACAATTCTCATTATCTTGAACAAGGTCGGGTGAACCGGAGTCTCGTTCGATTGTGTTTAATATCTAAGTGGCGTCGCTCATAGGTAGTCTTTAGCCTCTACTGATTCGCTTTGAATCCTTCTTTTATCCGCCGGCCGGGATTTGCCGCCTTTGATTCCGATTCGTAAGCCCCGACATCATAAGGCGGCTTTCTTGCGGTATGATTGAAATCCTGCCCGGCAGCGAAATCCGAATCAGCGTGATCTATCAGCACCGAGCCGGGCCCGGGCCAATAGTCATGTTCGGCGGGATCTGCAAAGGCCGCCTCAATCGTCCCGCCGTCGCAAAACGCCGAGCCGTTCAGAGTCGCGCCAAGAAGTCGTCCGGTGACATAGTTGGCACTGAACGTGCTGCCGCCGATTCCTGCTGCGTCGATGGCCGTCGAGCCGGGGCAGTAAACGGCGTTATTTACGAAAACCATCCGTTCGGCCTTTTCCCAGCGAAACACAACGCCCCTGGGATGATTGACGATTGTATTGTTGACAATCTTAACGTTCCGAACGTGCGGGACGGCGGCGTGCGGAGCTGCCGTGATGCCGGTTGCCGAGCAGTTGAAAATTATGTTATTTCTGATAATAGCGTCGGAAATCACCTGGATGCCCTCGCCTGCGTTCCAGATAACGTTGCCCTCGATGATGTTTATGCCTTTGCCGCCGCCGTACACGAAAATGCCGGGGTACTTCGTGCCGATATTCGTGTCGTGGATGACGTTGTCGCGGACGATGTTCCCATACGAGCCGAATTTTATTTCGATGCCGTCGTTACCGCCGATACTGGTGCCTCGCGTGTGGTGGATGTAGTTGCCCTCGACAAGAGTGTTGGTAGTGATATACGAGCCGTCATGGCCGCCGATGTACATCCCTTCTCCTTCGGTTGAGCCGCGTTTGCTCAAGCCGGTATGGTGGATGTGATTCCTTCGAATAATAAAAGCGTTGCAGTTTCCGCTGTTCATTGTCAGGGCGTTGTTGAGGGTGTGACTTATTTGGCAATCTTCGAATATGATGTGGTGTCCCCGGATAAAGCGCACGCCCGAGCTGCCGCCTTTGAACCGGATTGCCCGAATGGTCAGGTACTCGCAATCGACGAACTCGATATTATTGTATCTCGCTGCGGCGTCTTCCGGATGTGTGAGCAGCGGTTGTTGACCTTCGGCGGCACGAATCGTTATGGGTTTGTCGGCGGTGCCTTTGGCGGTGACGGCGCGGCGGGCGGTTTGTGAATATGTCCCGCCGTACAGGATAAGCTCGTCGCCCGGCTTGAGCGAATTGGCGATGGTTTCGAATTCTTCCTGTGAGCCGGCGATTGCCGGATGGATTTTGTACGTGACGCCAAAGCTGAGGCCGTTGCAGACCAGCAGCAGCAAAATCACAACAAAACTTTTTGTTCGGCTTATACGATTCATGTGGTTCAGTACCTCATCCTGACAACAAGAGAACGGCTGAAATCAGGTAAGGGAATTCTATTGCCTTCGGTTTTGCCCGGCACCCATTTATTTTTCCAGGGATCGTAGAAATTGACGTCGGCCTTATCCAAATCCCTGCCGCCGTCCGGCAATGAAATAATCGCGTTATTAACCATAGCGGGCATTTTGCCCTCGGCCAATTCCGTCTGCCACGTGTTCTGCTTGTCCCGGCACCATGCAAGCAGCGTATGTTTGCCCTTCAGGGCATAGATACGCAAACGCGGATGGTCGATCTCGATCGGCTTGAAATTCTCCGCCGGCGGATCGATTCCCTTGGTTGCCTCGGCAAACCGGCCGAACTGAAACCACAGGTTCATCGGCGAGACATATTGGTCCCAGTGCCAGTTCTGGCCCGTGCCAGCGGCACCGGCGAAGAAAGGAGCAAAGATAATGTCATGGAGTATAATGCCCGCCCGGTCTTTCTTGTACAGCTTAAACGGCCCGCTATGACTCGGCTCGACGGCGCCGCTCTCGGCAAGGAGAATCGGCTTGTCATGCGTAAAGGCCTGCATCTCTTTGACGGCATCGACGGCGAGAATGTCCACCGGCCCCTTGCAGATATCCAGCGACGCGCCAAGGTCCAGGTAACGATGCACGTTGGCGAAATCGTTGTCTTTCATCAGGCAGAGCCTGCGGTATCTGTCCCTCTTACTGTCATGGTCGAAACTGCCCAGGCTCTGCGTCACCATGTTTTTCGGAAAACGCTTTTTCAGCTCGGCCAGCATTTCTTCTGTCCATTCCATGTAGCCCTTGCCGCTGACTGTGTCCATTTCGTTCCAGAGTTCCCAGGCGAAGATTGCTGGCTCGTCGCCGTATCGTTCGGCGTACCAGTCGAGCTTTTTCTTGAACTGCTCGCGGCTGCGCCGGCCCTGGAAAAAATCATCCATGTCTTTTGCCGGTCCGCCCTGTGAAATATGATGGATCGGTTTTGCCGCCCAGCGTTGGCGCTGCCTGAAAAAATGCCGGAAGTGCTCGATTGTCATCTTCACGCGAATGTTATGCCGGCGCGCCATGTCCAGCACGGCGTCGATTCGTTTTGCTTTTTGATCATCGTACTGGCCGCTCTTTTCGTGCTCTACGTCGAAGAAATTATGACTGAGCCAGATTCGGATGTAATTGCCGCCGCTGTCCGAAAGGCTTTTAATCCATTGCTCCATGCGAGCGAGGGCTTCTTGCTCGGTGTCACCATACGGCGCAATCATATTCAGCCCTATCGGAATATACGGGCTGCCGTTTGAAAGCTCGAAGTAACGCCTGTCCCGCGGACTTACACGCACGAAGGATTCGCCGGCATCTTTTTTCCAGGTCCGCAGGTATTCGATGCTGTAAGTGGACGGAAGGTCACTGTCTTTTGGAAGGCCGAACCACTCCGGCATTGTCTCGCTGTCAAAATTCAAAGTCAACGGCTGGTGCCAGTGCGTATTTTCCACCCACCTGACGAGCACGCCGTCAAAATACCATTGAATTTTGTCCTCGTCCCACTCTAGCCCGTAAGTGTGATAGGCGTCGGCAAGCTCTGAGGGGGCAATCCATACTTCGCCCATCGACCAGTGTTTTTTCTCGGTGGGAGTTCGGAACACGTGGACGTTCATGTTGTATTTCTTCTCGAAGCCCGGAGACCCGCCGCCAATCTCGAAGACATCGATCTCCGTCCACAGTTCCGGCGTGCTGTCATAGAACCAGAACGAGCTTGAGCCGGCAGATTTCATCGGCCTGCACCTGACTTCGAAATATCCGTACCTGACAGTCGTCTTGCTTTTGACCGCCGCTGATGTGTATGTGTGATAGCCTTTGTCACGGGACATTTCAGGAACTTCCTGCTTTCTCATGGCCAGATGCATCTTGCCGTCACTAAGCGTCACATTGCCGGGATAAAAATATGCCGGCTGCCTGCCCAGCCACCCCGGATTCCTGGGATGCCATTTGTTCGAATCGAGCACAGCAGCCTCGAATTCATCGCTCATTATTTCATACTTTGCCCAGTTGCCTTTGTTAGCCTGGTCGGATAACGGCAAAGCATCGGTAACTCGCTGAGGCGTGGTTCCCAACTTGCCGGTTCTTACCCAGCTTTGAGCGGGTTTGCTCTGTCCGGCAGGAGAATCTGCTCCTACGAAGGCAATTAACAACAGGCACACACAGATTATTTGAACGTTCTTTTTATTCATATTGGAATCCTAATTCAGTACGTTTACAAACTCCAGCCTTCCCGGTATTGGGTGCGGATGTATTTATTAGCTTCCGGCAGGTTTGTCACCTTCATATTTTCAGCGTCCCATTCGATTCTTGCGTCCACTCGCCTGGCCACGTTGCCCAGCAGGCAGACTTCGGTCAGGAGTCCCGAATACTCGAAATCAGCGCCGGCCCGCCCGCCGCTCTTGCAGGCCCGGACCCAATCCTGCTCGTGCGAGCCTTCCACCCTGGGGATGGTCTTCTCCGGCGTTTTGTACGCCTTCATCCTGCTCTCGGGTATCAGTCGCGGCCCTTCGCCGTAAACGCCGGCAACGAGCTTGCCTTCGCTGCCTTTGAAAAGCGAGCCGCCTTCGGTGTGGCCCATGCGCCTGCCCTCTTCAAGTTCCGCCGGCCTCGGCGGACGAAGGCCGTCATACCATGTCAGCTTTACCGGCGGCAAATCACCGCGAGCGGGAAATTGATAGGTGACAATGGACGCCACCGGATGCGTATCAGGATTCAGATCGAGCGAGGTGGCTTCCACGCTCGTTGGGTGTCCCAGTTTCAACGCCCAGAAGACCGGGTCCAAAGTATGAGCCCCGCGGTCGCCCATCATGCCGCAGCCGAAATCCCACCAGCATCGCCACACGCCCGGATGGTACGCCGGATGATAGGGTCGCTCGGGCGCAGGGCCCAGCCAGAGGTCCCAGTCCAGAGTTGCCGGTACTGGCGGAGTTTCCTTTGGGCGTCTGCTCCATTTGCTGGACCACCACGCATGGCCGAAGGGATAATAAGACAAGCTGCACCAGGCGTCGACCTCGGTGACCTGACCGATGGCGCCGTCCCAAATCCACTCGCATAGAAGGCGCCCGCCTTCTGCCGAATGTCCCTGGATTCCCATCTGCGTAGTGACACCAGTCTCCTTCGCCAATTTGGCCAACATGCGCGATTCGTAAACATCGTGCGTCAGCGGCTTCTGGCAATAAACGTGCTTTCGTCGCCGCATCGCTTCGGCGGCGATAACCGCGTGCGTATGATCCGGCGTGGCAATCATAACGGCATCAATATCGCTCTGCTTGTCCAGCATCTTGCGATAATCGGTATAGACCTTCGCTTTCGGATATCTCTTGAACGTTTCGGCTGCGTACTCATGGTCCACGTCGCACAGGGCCACGATGTTCTCGCTTTCGAGCTGCCTCATATTGCTCTTGCCCATCCCGCCAACACCGATACCGGCGATATTGAGCTTTTCGCTGGGCGCGACATTTCCCGCTCCTCCCAGAACGTGCCTCGGTACGATAGTGGCTGCGGCGGTCATCGTTGCCCCGGCAAGAAAACGACGCCTGTTGATATTCTTTCCAGACATAAGAATCTCTCCTGATATTTGACTTGTTGACAGTACATTGTAACTGCTCAACATTTATAATACATGCCCCGATTCGATACGCCCGGGCATTCTTAATTCCTGATATTACCAGATATGCCGGGAAATGATAAGTGATTTGAAACAAATAGTACGGGCCTGTACCGTTCGGTACAGGCCCGGAGCTAATACTAATCATCTTAATCAACCTGCTCTCGCAGATTTAACTATGTCTGCCGCTAAGACGGGCAGCAGGATTTATTCTCCAGCAACATTTCTCGGCCGATACAGCAGGATATCATCGAAGTACATATTGCCGGAACCGCCGGGGATTGTTATATTGCCTTTTGTACCAAGACCAATCGCAATTCTGTCTACGTCGGTCAGGATGATGCCCTGATCTGCAAATGTCTGTAACGGAATTATCCATTCGGTCCAGGTGTTGATCTGTGCCGCGGCCGGATCATCATGGACCACGACTGCAGGTATGCCGGCAGTGTTGGATACGGCCACATACAACGGCTCAGCGTCGTTGCTGATTATGCCGATGTCCTGGTTTGCCCATTGCTGACTGACCGTCCCGGTAGTCGTAACGTTGGTGAATTTAGCCTGGCACGTAGCATTATTATTGTGGCTGGTCACCGCCAGGCCGACGTAGACATTCGAATTCATCGAGATGTTCTGCGGATTCCATGACATCTGTTGCCAGGTGGTTCCGTTAGCAGAATAGTAACCTCTGAAGTTGCCTGCAAAGTCGCGCTCTAATTTGATCCAGTACGGTGCAGTGATTGCGGTTTCCTCAGCGGTCACGACATCCGTATCGCTTGTGGCGGCAACATCGGTATCGGAACGTGCCTGATATCGACATCCGTTACCGGGCGTGATATATATCCCGGCAAATTTCGAGCCGGCATCGAGCGTCTCGCGAATCATCACGCCGGCCTTGGCCCACGGATCCGTGTTATCGACGCTGATCACCTGGGCCTGGATCGTGCCGACGCCAGTGAGCATCTTGTAAGCAAAGTGGAACTTGTCAGTCTCGTTCCAGATATCCGCACCGGAGGCAGTCATCGTGTATGTACCGATCGGACCCTCGACAAAGCTGCCGACCGACGCCGGATTGCCACGGAACCAGATCGACAATTCCGCAACACCTTCCTCGGTCCAGTTACGCGAATCTGTCAACGTAAACTCTGTCTCTGAATGCATGGCGAAGAGCGGCTTATTATTGTCGTAGAAGAGCGGCATCGATTGGCGCCCTCCGTGAACAATTGTTTCCTCGGTATAAGAAGCGGTGGTTTCATCGCCCACGGCCGAGCCGGTGCCGTTGCCGCCGAAGAAATCGGGACTACCAGGTGCTCCATAGCCAAGCCCGTCATGCCAGGCGTACCATATCTGATTATCGCCTGAATCGTAGGTCTCAAAGTTGTCCACTACAAGGAAGTCGCCGGTTTTAAACGTCCAGATGTTGCCGATCCACGGACTGTCGGAATTGGTGCTATTGACTTCGTCTATACGCCAGTAGTACGAGATATACCAGGCAAGTTTGCCCGGATTGTAGCTCTCATCCCCAAGTGCCTTGGCGCCTTTGTACTCGGGCGAGGCCTGAGTGGCATTGGCTACGGCATCCGCGTCTGTGCCGAAGTATACTTCATGCGAAGCGGCATTATCTCCCGAGTTCCAGGTAAGTGTGGGAACCGTTCTCGTTCCGGTAGCGCTATTGCGCGGATTCGGGCCGCTGGCCCTTACTGGCAGCGAAAGGGCTGCTTGGGGAATAATCTGCTTGGCCGTCGAGGAATTTTCCCAGGACAGTTGGGCCACCGCGTTGCCACCGCTTTCATAATATTCCATAATAATTGGACATCGCTGCCCGCCGATCAGGTCAACCATACCCTTTGCCTCGGTCGGTGCCCTGCGGTCCACCCACCTGTCGATGACGAGTTCGTCATTGACCCACAGGCGCACGCCGTCATCCGTATTGGCGTAGAAGGTGTAAACCTCGGAGAACTCCACTTCCAGCTCGCCGGTCCATCTGACCGAGAAGCTATCTGCCTGGAGTGACGAGTCGGGCGAGCCGTCGGCCCAGTCAAAATTGATCTCAGGATCTACACGATTAATCGCGGCTTCACCGCTCAAGTCGCCGGTCTTGTAGTACATACCTCTGACACCGCCGCCGGGACTCACCGTCATGAAGCTCCAAACATCCCCTCGATGCGTTGTGAGGCCGTCAAATTCATCTACTCGCCAGTAGTAAACCTTTGCTTCCTCAAGCAATCCGGGATCATAAGACGTGCTCGACCGGGATAGGCCATCAGCGGCGCTATTCACATCGTCGAAACTGTCGCCGAAGTAGACGGTATGTAATTTTGCATCCCGGCCCAGGCTCCAGCTAAGGCCGGAATTCGTATCTACAAATCTGGCGCCGTCACGCGGATTGGGCGAATAGGCTTTCCTGGGAGGAATCGTAAAGCTCCAGACATCACCTTTGTTTTTTGTCACCCCGTCTGCTTCAACCTCATCGATTCGCCAGTAGTACGTTGTGCCGGGGGTAAGGCCATCCGGATAGGGAAATCCGGGGAAGCCCACGATAAAATACGCGTCAGTCTGATTTACCTGGAATGTATCACCGGTGCCCTCGTTCACGTCGGCGAAAATCTCGCCGAAATATAAATCGTGTGAGGCCGCAGTATCTCCCGCCGACCAGGTAAGGGTGGCCCACGTGTCCGGATAGAGAGATCCGTTTTCAGGCAGCGGGCTGTAAGCCTTCAAACGCTTCAAGGAGCCAATCATATACTCAATCGCATTAAGGAACAGCTTCTCGCCCTCGGCGTTCAGGTTGTACTCGCCTCTACCGTAACCTACACCTTCTCGAGTTCCCATACATAGTAACATACGCCGGCCCGAAGCGATCTGGCCGGCCCCGTCATAAAACTCGACGCCGGCTTCCCACTCGGCAATAGAAGTCCAATCCTGGTTCGCTGCAGTGGCTATCAACGAGCCGTTGCCGAGATTAAGAGAGCCGTAAAATGAGACTGTGCCCGTCCCCACGGACTGGTCGTAGATATCTATTTGATTCTTGTTGTCGATAGTCATGCCATAAAAAATAGGATGGGCCCCATCCACAGCCTGAATCTTAGGCGTGCCTCCGTCTCCTGCCAGAGTCGCGTTATCGACCCAAAACCACCGACTGTTCCGCGAGAGATAAGGACTCAACAGTATCAGCGGCGCCGTGACGGAGTTCCATTGATTTACCTCATCGTCGTTATTATAATTGCCGCTGTCGCTGTTTCGACTTACAATCACAAGGTCCGCGGCATTCAGGGCCGCTACCTTGTCGGCATCCATCGTACGCCAGTACCCGTTCCCGAATCCCGGGCCCACTGTGTTGTCGACCGTGTGCCCGTTAGCTTCGAGAAATTCCACCCATGCGAAGTCATCCGGTTTCTGGTCGACCAACTCGTCATATTGGTCCGAGACCCAGACGATATTGGCGGCAGGCATCGACGATGCCAGGCAAAAGACCAATACCAAAACAAAATAATGCAATTTTCTACACATAACAATACTCCTTAAAAAAAGGATTAAATTATGAACGGCCTATAATACAACTCTTGATTTGATTATTTCTTGATTTGAGTATGCCAAAAGACATTCTTACTACGATTTGACAATACCACCTTCCTTCAACAATCTTCCACTATATTATCAAATGAGAGTTCTATTCCCGGAGCATACGGCCCCAGCGGCCTTGTTTTTCTTTTGCAATTCAGCGTTCTTTGGAACGCCCTGAAAAAACTGCGGAAATTCCTGCTTACCAGAGCAAAAAGTGCACAGCTTTACCTATCTTATGTATACCAAATTAGCTGCCCTTTCGTCAAGAAAAATATTCGTGTGAGATAATTTATACCGTTGCTGCACAGTGTGATGAGCAGGTCGGCTTAACTTTTATGAATTGGGCGAATCCATATCCCGGAGCATCGACAGAGCAACGCGGTCATCGTGTTTTCCTGCGAAATCGCATAGGAATTCTCGATGCTGCAGAAGGGCCGTACGGTATTGGCTTTTTCCTGCAAGATTGACCATCTCGCCCGTATCGGCCTGCATATAGACGAGCGATTCACACCGTCGCAAGCCCGCTCTACATCCAGTTTGATTCGATTCCTTAATCACAGTCACACTCCTAAAAATGTCTTTATAGGAAATACAAGTTGCCGCCAGTCATATTACCGAATCCATCCGGAAATTTCAACCATTTTCAGCGTGTCCCTTTCGGTCGCATTATTCACTCATCAATAATCAATAATCATTGCTAAGGTATCCTGTGGATTATCAATAATCAATTTAAATGCATTATCGAAAAATGTCGAATATCGAAGGGCTATAATGTGAAATTTGGAGTTTTGTTTATATAATATTCGTAGTCCTTTTGATTAATCAAAAGGACTACGAGCTTGGTCCGGTCCTAATTTGAAACGATAGCATTATAAGTATTAGTTAGCGGTAGGGTGTGATGAATCGCACCAGTCATGGCGTATCACCTATGTAATTGCCCTTGTTATCTGTGCCGGGATAGTATTTGCTGACAGGAGCGAGACTCTCAACAAGGTTATCGATAAATATTCACAGCAGGAAATCATCTATTTAGATGTTAACGAAGAATACCAGTTCAAGCTGAAGGATGGTTCGAAAAGGGCGATTCGCTTGATATCCGTTGAGGAATATTCGGATAGCGTTGTAGAAATGGCCAGAAAAGCGAAAGTCAATGTAGAGGTAAATGGCACACTTCTTAATTTGACCTGTGCCCCTTATGTTATGCCAACCGAATTTGAGGGAGTAAGAATACAAGCTGACACAACATCTGCGTGGCTTTCCATACCGAAGAGAGTGCAGTTTTCGGTTTGGGACGCAAGCAATCCTATTGTGCATACAGATAAGTTTGGTTTTCCCATACGTAACTACTTATTATTCTCGCACGGCATGCAGTCTTACAATGAAGTTGTGCATCTGGGCTGGGTAGATGGTTGTCCTGAGGGGGTAACATTTTATCATAATTACGGCATAGATTTCGCCGGATATGAGGGGCGAGAAGAGATCATTTCTTGTACTGACGGAACGGTAATACGTCTGTCGTTAAATAAAAGAAATTATATATTCGTAGTTATACGGGATGATGACGGCCTTATTTGGGAATACGGTCATCTCGATTCCGTCTCTCCAGAAGTGAAGATTGGTTCACGTATTGAGAAAGGCCGGAAAATCGGAGTGCTCGGAAAGACAGGCCCCTCCGGGAACTTTGCGCATCTGCATCTCGGCAACTTTCTTTCAGAAGCTGATCTTGATAAGGGCCGGATTAATCGTAGGCTTAATTTTTACCCATGGCTCATAGCTACCTACGAACAGCAGTATCACCGGATGTTGTATGCTGTTGCCCGCCCGCATCAGACGGTTTCAACAGGAGAAAATGTTGTATTTGATGGATCGAACTCGCTTGGTTTTGGAGCTAAGATCGTCTCGTATAGATGGATTCTTCCTGATGGAGAAAATGTGAATGGAATTACAGCGGAGAAGAGGTTTGACATGCCTGGAGTATACATCGCTGAATTGTGGATTACAGATGAAGATGGTCGTAAAGACGTTGATTTTCGCAAGATTAGGGTATTTACAGCGTCCGCCCCTGAAGGCAGCATCCCCACGATTTTTATGACACACACTCCGACAAATGACATCGTCGTCAACCAACCGGTGTTCTTTAGATTCTGGTTACAGGGAGCGAAAGATAAGCCTGTTAAAGTTGACTTTGGTGATGGCACGGTCATCGATGACTATGTTTCGTATTCGGAGATTCGTCACAGGTTCAAGTCTCCGGGTATTCATGTGGTCACGACGTCCGGCACTATTGATGGAAAGTCGATTACGCAGAAACAAAAAGTAATTGTAAGGTCACGTTAGAGCGCATCAGAAGCGGCATATCGTGATTATTAGTACTGATATTAGATATTATCTTGCCATGCCCGGTAATTTCGACCAAAATATCGATCAGAGCGGCAGAACGTTTTTGACTCGATTCAGCCACAAGCCGCAAGGTGCAAAACCGAAGACCGAAAGTGCCCTCCTGCGGATCGGCGTTGCCACTTTCGCAATACCCGGCTACGCCACCCACCGGGACGGAGTCTGCCGCCGAGACGTGCCTTGACCTGGCAGATAATCAATCAAAGTAATAATACAGATAAGTACCTTCGAAAAGCGAAATTGAGAACAAATGGAGACAGCACAATGAAGACTCGGATAAGTATCGTAATAGCGGCAGTAATCGGAGTATTGATATTCCTATCCGGATGCCATCCCGCGGCAAGGGACGGCACATGCGCGGGACTGTCGATGGAAAATTCAACTTCCGCCGGACATCGGTTAGTGAATTTCAACAGCGACTGGAGATTCGCAAAAGGCGATCAGCCGGGAGCCGATGCGGCGGAGTTTGACGATTCGGTATGGCAGGCGGTGCGTCTGCCGCATGATTGGGCAATTTCAGGACCGTTCAACCCGAAAGAGAACGGCTATGCCGGGAAACTTCCCTGGAAAGGCATGGGCTGGTACCGAAAGGCGTTTACACTCGATAAGGCCGACAGTGGGCGGCGGGTGTACTTTGATTTCGATGGTGTGATGGCGTTTCCGAAGGTCTATGTGAACGGCCAACTCGCAGGGCAGTGGGATTACGGCTATATGTCCTTCCGAGTGGATGCCACGCCGTACGTGACGTTTGGCGGCACAAATGTGATTGCAGTTCAGGTTGACACACGAAACCACGGCACAAGATGGTATCCCGGGGCGGGCATCTATCGCAAGGTGACGATGACGGTCTGCCAGCCGGTGCACGTCGCGCACTGGGGCACGTTTATTACAACCCCGGACGTGAGCGATTCCTCGGCAACGGTTCGCGTACGCACGGCCATCGAAAATCACCTCTACGTCGAATCGGAAGTCACGGTGGAGGTCGTGCTTCTTGACCCTGACGGCCGGGTGGTGGCTAAGGGCATAAAGAATGATGCTATACCTGCTGGCGGCTCATGCGAGCTGGACCAGTTGCTGATGGTTACCAATCCCCGCCTATGGGATATCACGGA